>DASVSK010001152.1:0-5598 GCA_036388135.1 Pyrinomonadaceae bacterium
CAAAGAGATGGACAGGAGGGCAGCGCGGTGGCGTGCCTCGCATGCCGGTTAGTGGCCCGCCTCCCAGCAGGCAGCCGAACGGATGCGCGATCTGCTTGACCCTCATCAACCGGGGCCCCGGCGCGCAGGTTGGTCCGGCGCGGCTTTGCCTGTTATTCGGCCGGGCGTGTATAAATGGTGCATAAATGAATAGAAGCAGAAGTTTATGCACCCGTTTCTGAATAAATAGGCAAAGTCGTTCCGGACACCTTAAGCCATGAACATTTTTCTCGCCGCCGGGGCGGCCCCGCCCTTCTTCACCGAGACCGCTGCGCTCATCCTCGCGGGGGCGGTGGTCGCGTACCTCTGTCAACGGCTCAGGCTCGTCCCCATCGTGGGTTTCCTGCTCGCCGGGGTGCTGATCGGCCCGAACGCGCTCGGGCTGGTGCGCGACCAGGAGCTGGTGAACGCCGCGGCCGAGGTGGGCGTGATCCTGCTCCTCTTCACCATCGGCATCGAGTTCAGCCTCGAACGACTCGCGCGGATTAAGCGGTTGATATTCGGCGGCGGGGGCTTGCAGGTGGGGCTCGCGGCGCTGCTCACCGCGGGGCTCCTCACGGCCTTCGGCGTCGGCTGGCGCGCGGCGCTCTTCACGGGTTTCCTCGTCGCGCTCAGCTCGACCGCCATCGTGCTCAAGGTGCTGGCCGACAAGGGCGAGACGGGCGACACACACGGGCAGGTGGCGCTCGGCCTCCTCATCTTCCAGGACCTCGCCATCGTCGTGATGGTGCTGCTGGTGCCGACGCTCGGGGGCGCGGGCGGCTCGGGTCTCGGCATAGTGTGGGCGCTCGCAAAAGCCGGGGCCATCATCGCCGCCGTGCTGCTCGTCGCCCGCCGCGTGATGCCGAAGATACTGGAGGCGGTGGCCCGCACCTGTTCGCCCGAGATATTCCTGCTCTCCGTTATCGCCGTCTGCTTCGGCACGGCCTACCTGACGAGCCTCGCCGGCGTGAGCCTCTCGCTCGGCGCTTTCCTCGCCGGGCTGCTGGTCAGCGAGAGCCGCTTCAGCGAGCACGCCTTCGGCGAGATAATGCCGCTCCAGATACTTTTCAGCGCGGGCTTCTTCATCTCGGTCGGGATGCTGCTCGACGTGAGGTTCCTCGCACTCAACCTGCCGCTCGTGGCTGCCGCGGTCGCGCTGGTGCTGGCGGTCAAGTTCCTGACGACCGGCGCGAGCGTGCTGGCGCTCGGCTACAGGGGGCCGGTCGCCGCCGCCTCCGGGCTCGCGCTCGCGCAGGTCGGCGAGTTCTCTTTCGTGCTGGAGCGGGCGGGGCGCGACGCGGGGCTCTCGCCGGGCGGGCTGGGCGAGGTGGGGTCGCAGACCTTCATCGCCGCGACGGTCGTGCTGATGGTGCTCACGCCGCCACTCATGCAGGCGGGCTCGAAGCTGGCGCGGAAGATCGAGGAGAAGCATAACCTGAAGGGGTCGCCCGACGCCGCAGCGCCCGACGAGCACTCGCACGGGGTCGAAGACCACGTCATCGTCGCCGGCTACGGCCAGGCGGCGCGCCGCCTCGTACGCGTCCTCACCGGGTCGCGCATCCCTTTCCTCATCACCACGCTCAGCCCCGAGGGCGCGAACGAGGCCGAGGGCGAGGGGCACAGCGTCCTCCGCGGCGACGCGGGCAGGCAGCGCACGCTCCAGATGGCCGGGGTCGAGAGGGCGAAGATGATAGTCATCGCGGACGACGAGCCGGCCGTGGCGCGGAGGGTCACCGCGGTCGCGCGCACGCTCAACCCGACGGCGCGCATCCTCGTCCGCACGCGCTACATGGAGGAGGTCGAGCGGCTGACCGAGGCGGGCGCAGACCGGGCCGTGGCCGAGGAGTTGGAGTCCGTGGTGGCGCTCTTCAGCGACGTGCTCCGCGGCTATCAAATCCCCGCGGCCGAGATAGACGCCCACGAGGAGGCCATCCGCCGCGGCGGGTACGCGGCGCTCCTCCAAGACCGCGCGGGGGGAGAGCAGCCCGTCGTGGTCTGTGACCCGGGACAGGACTGCTTCGACACTCGCACCGTCACGGTTCGCGCCGGGTCGGCCGTCGCCGCGCGCCCGCTGGCACGGCTGGC
Source organism: Pyrinomonadaceae bacterium (assembly GCA_036388135.1). GTDB lineage: Bacteria > Acidobacteriota > Blastocatellia > Pyrinomonadales > Pyrinomonadaceae > QHXN01. Next base: position 2,107 of record DASVSK010001152.1, read on the forward strand.
TCTCGGCACCGACTTCGGCATCACGTTGCGTAAAGTCATCAGGGACGGTCAGGTTTTGACAGACCTGTCCGAAGACTTCGTGCTATGGCCGGGCGACGAGGTGGTGCTCGAAGGGACTACGGACGCGTTCGCGCGAGCCGCCGCCCTGTTCCGGGCGGAGGGCGCGCAGGGGCCGGAGGGGAGCGAAGGGGCGGAGCCGGCTTTGAACGGCGGCGGCGGCGCGGTCGTCGACACGGAGCGCGTCGTCAGGGTGGATGTAGCAAACTCGTCGGCCGGGTGCGGGCACCTCGCCGAGGTGCGGCCGGTGCTCCCGAGCGCGCGGGGCTGTGAGGAGTGTCTGCGCTCGGGCGACACGTGGGTGCATCTGCGCCTCTGCATGACGTGCGGCCACGTCGGCTGCTGCGACTCGTCGAAGAACAGGCACGCCTCGAAGCACTACCCGGCGACCGGCCACCCCATCGTGAAATCGCTGGAGCGGAACGAGGACTGGGCCTGGTGTTACTCGGACGAGATTTACCTTTAGCGGCGCGCGCCCCGGCCTTGCACACGGCGAACGAGTGGCGGGTGGGTAAGTTAGACGGGAAGCACGACGCCGTCACGCGTGGCGACGTAGACGAGTGCGTGCCCGTCGGCCGTCCAGCGGATGCTGGGACTGAACAGGTTCTCCGGCTCGTCAAAGATTTTGACCGCCCCCTTCGATGGATAGCGAGAATCGTCTTTCACCGTAATTTTTCGAGCTCTTCGACGTCTTTTCGCACCTCTTCTAAAAGTTTACGGTTAACTTCGGGCAGGGCTTTTTGAGCCTGGGCTTTAAGCATTGCGTCCAACGCCTGACGATAATGTTCCTTCGCCGCCGCGAGATGAATTCGGCGAGTTTGCCTGTCGGCGGTTTTAGCAAGCTCTTCGTGAGCCGCGCCCGCGTGCCGGTAAGCTATCGCCACGTCGCGCAGGGCGATGGTGTTAGCGGCGTCGTCGGCGAACTGCTTCTCATAAATCGCGGCGCTTTTTTGAAATGCCGCGATTGCGTCGGGAAAGTCGCGCTGCTTCGCACGCGCCACGCCGATTCTTATGTAAAGCGCGCCGAGGTCGCGGTCATAGCCGCGGGCGAGAGGGTCTTTTTCTCGCAGCTCAAGAACAATCGCCATCGCCCGTTCCAGCAGGCCGAGAGCTTCAGCGGGCTTTCCGAGATTGGAAGCCAGGATGCCGAGCCGCGAAAAAGTTTTCGACAAGTCGTGCCGCGCCTGCGCGTTGGCGCGGTCGGCGGCGATGACTTCCTCTACGACGCGCCGGGATTTTTCGCAAAGCTCGAACGCCAGCGCGTCGTCGATCTCTTCATAAATGCTGCTCGCCGATTCGTAAACTTTCCAGAGGTCTTGTTTGAGACTTGTATCGTTCGGGGAACGGGCGGCGAGCGATTCGGCGATTGCCACGGCGCGCGCCATTTCCGCCTCGGCTTCCGGCTGGCGGCCTTCCCACGAAAGCGCGAGTCCTAAAGAAGCCAGACACCTGGCGTGAATCCGCTCGGTCTCCACGTCGCCCGCGTATGCCCCGCGCAACGCTTCGATTTTGACCGCCGTCTGCTGAAGCGGCGCGACGGCTTCGGCAAACCTGCTGAGGTTGATGTAACTCGCCGCCTCTTCGACTTTCGTTTCGAGAAACGCCCTTCGCAATTCGAGCGCGTCGGGATTTTCGGCGACTAAATTTTCGTAAATTTGCAAGGCTTCTTTGCCGTCTCTGAAACCGCCTTCGACGTCGCTTTGCGACTTTCTTCTGATGGCGAGCAGACGCAAATTCTCCGCCAGAAGTCGTCGGTTTTCCGCATCGCCCGGCCTGACTTCCAATAACCTCCGCCGTATCCGCTGCGCTTTTTCGAGACTCGCGATTGCGCCGCGAAAGTCGCTCAAACTCGGCTTGCGCGAATCGCCTTGCAGCACTCCGACCTTCTCGTAAGCCGCCGCGAGTTCCGCCTGCAAAGTTAAATCGTCGGCCGACTCGTCCGCGAGCGAATTGAGATACTTCAGCGACTGCGTGATTAGAGCCTGCCGGGCTTCGGTCGAGCCTTCGAGCCGTTCTATCTTCGGCGCGATGTCGTTCAAAAGCGCGTTCGACAAACCACGCACGTCGGCGAATCTTTTCTCCGCCCGCGCTTGATTCGCCTCCGCGCGGCGCGCCTGCCATGCGGTTGCGATAATGCCGCCGACGAGCGTCAGCACGACGACGGCAGCCGCCGCCACGCCGACCTTGTTGCGCCGGGCGAACTTCCCCGCGCGGTAAATGAAGGAGTCTTTCTGCGCCCGGACGGGCAAGCCGTCCAGGTACCTCTGTATGTCTTCGGCGAGCTGGGCGGCGGAGGCGTAGCGACGGGCGGGGTCTTCGCGCCGCGCCATCGCGACGATGTTCTCCAGCTCGACGCCGGCCGACGTCCGCAGACTCGTCTGCACCTTCCCGCTTTCTCCCCCCGCAGCGGGCGACCGGTTCACCGCGGCCGTCTTCCGTCCCGGCGTTTCGGAACGCCAGCCGCCGGGGCCTCTTCTCCCCTCCGGCGAAAGCCTCGCCCCGCGCAGGAGGTCGCTGAGCAGTACGCCTAAGGAGTACACGTCCGAGGCGGTCGTGATCTGCCCGCCGGAGACCTGCTCCGGCGAGGCGTAATCCGGGGTGAAGGCGCGAAGCTCCGTGCGCGTCTGCTCGCCCGCCTGTTCCGGGTCGAGCAGCTTGGCGATGCCGAAGTCCAACAGTTTGGGCACGCCCTCTTTCGTGACGAGGACGTTCGAGGGCTTGATGTCGCGGTGGACGACGAGGTGCTGGTGCGCGTAGGAGACGCCCCGACAAACTTCGAGAAACAGCCGCAGCCTCGCACGCGTCGAGAGCCGCCGCTCCTCACAGTAGCCGTCTATGCGCAGCCCCTCGACGTACTCCATGGCGAGGAACGGCTCGCCGTCGGAGCTGACGCCGCCGTCCAGGAGGCGCGCGATGTTCGGGTGGTTGAGCGAGGCAAGTATCTGCCGCTCCTGCCGGAAGCGGCGGGCGAGTTCCGTGTCGGCGAAGCTGCGCCGCACGACTTTGAGCGCGACCTCCTGTCGGAACTCGCCGTCGGAGCGCTCGGCCAGGAAGACCGCGCCCATGCCGCCGCGCCCGATTTCGCGGATGACGCGGTAGCGCCCGACGGTCTGCCCGGCTCGATCCCCCGGGCCATCTCCGAAGAAGTCCGCCGAGAGGGCGAGCGCCGGGGCTTCGAGGAATCCGTCGGCCCCCGCCTCGCAGGCGAGGAGAGATTCGACCTCGCGCCGCAACTCGGGTGCGCCCGCGCAAGTCTCATCAAGGAATCTTCTGCGCTCCCCTGGCTCGACCTCCAGCGCGGCGTTGAGTAACTCTTCAACTTTTCGCCATTCGTCAGTCCGCATCGCTACACACAAACGCGCGAATCCAGGTGGGACACTGACACGAAATTTTTAGGAAAGATTTTTCGTCGGCCTAACGGAGAGCCGGCCGACG
>DASVSK010001153.1:0-2486 GCA_036388135.1 Pyrinomonadaceae bacterium
GAAAAACCCCGAAACCTGCGAGCCGAAACCGAACCTCCCGCGCTTGAAATATCACCGCCGGTTAAAAAACTGACGGTAAGCTTATGTTCAACCGCCGCGCGCGCGCAAGCCCCTAGCCCCTCAGCATCCGGCAGAACTCGACGACGCGGTTCTCGGCCCAGTGGCGGTCTTCGCCCGCGGCGCGGTCGGAGAGGAAGCCGACGTGGCCGCCGCGGCGCGTGAGGACGAGCAGCACGTCCGGGTTCTCCGCTATCCCCGGGTCGAGGAAGGGGGCGGACGGGATGATCGGGTCGTCGAGCGCGTGGACGATGAGCGCGGGGACGCGTATACGGTGGATGACGGCGCGCGAGCTTGTGCGCGCGTAGTAGTCGGCGGCGTCGCGGTAGCCGCCGTGCGGGGCCGTGTAGTGCTCGTCGAACTCGCGGATGGTGCGCACGCGGCCGAGCCCCCGCGTGTCGAAGGCCCCGGGAACCATGCGGCTCTTGCGCCTGACGCGGCCGCGGAGGTTGCGGACGAAGTTCCAGCGGTAGAGGGCGTTGGCGCGGCGTTCGAGCGCCCCGGCGCAGGAGTCGAGGTCTATCGACGGCGAGACGGCCGCGACGCCCGCGAGCGCACGGGGGAAGTCCGCCCCGTACTCGCCCGCCAGCCGCAGAACCATGTTGCCGCTCATCGAGAAGCCCGCGACGAAGACGCGCGTCAGCCCCTCGCGCCCCGCCAGCTCTTCGACTAGGACGCGGTCGATGTCGTCCGTCATCCCGCTGTGGTAGAGCGTCTCGGCGAGGTGCTCGGTGTCGCCGCAGTTGCGCATGTTCATCGCGGCGACGTTGAAGCCTTCGGCGAACGCCTTGCGCGCCGTGCCGAGCACGTAGAGCGAGTCGCTTGAGCCTTCGAGCCCGTGCAGGAGCAGGAGCGTCGGGGCGGCGCGCCTCTCGGGCTGCCAGCGGCAGCGGAGCAGAACGCTCGTGCCCGGCTCGACCTCGACCGTGCGCGACTCGTAGAGCGAGCGGTCGGGCCGGAGGGACTTGCGGCGCGGGTAGTGCAACGAGGAGACGATGGTCTGCGCGTGAGGGCCGGCGAAGAGCGGGCGCGGCGCGAAGGGCTTGCGCGCGAAAGCGCGCGCCACCTCGCGGAGCCGCGCGCTCAAGGTCTGCGTGGGGATGTGTGGCGCGTCCGGCCCCGCGTTCGAGTTCGCCGTCGGCGCGCCCTCGTTGACGGTCTCCATCTTCGTCGCGTCAGACCAGCCGCGTCGGCTCGGACGTGGGCGGGTCGCCCGCCGGTTTAGGCGTGCCGGGCTCGCGCACGGGCGCGGCCGGCGTCGGGGCGTCGGGCGGGAGCGGCGGCGGCTCCGGGGCCTGCGCCGGGTCGTCGGGTCGCGCGGGCGGCAGCTCCGGCTGCTGCCCGGGTTGCGGCGGCTCGGCGTTCGTGTTGCGGCTCAAAGGGCGTGCCCTCCTCGTTAGCAGAATGCGAAGACTCTAGCACGAATCGGCATTGCGCCACAGGCGCGTCGGCCGCGGGTGGGGGAAATGTCAGGGGAGTTGAGGCGCGTCGGCGCGGCACGCGCGTTGAAGTGGGAACGGGGCAGAGGCGCACGCTGGAACGGCCGCGGGGCCGTGGCTTTGCGCCCCGGCGGAAAGGAGCCGCACCATGAACACCATCGTCGTCACATACCTCGCTTACGTCTGCCTGAGCGTGGCGCTCACGGTCTGGGTCGCGCAGACGCTCCACAAGAACGGCCGCATCTTCCTCGTCGACGTCTTCCACGGCAACGAAGCGCTGGCCGACTCGGTCAACCACCTGCTCGTCGTCGGCTTCTACCTCATCAACCTCGGCTACGTCACGCTGGCGCTCAGGATCGGCTACGACGTCGAGACGGCGCGCGAAGGCATCGAGGCCCTGTCGTGGAAGGTCGGGCTGGTGCTGCTCGTCCTCGGCGTGATGCACTTCTTCAACCTCATCGTCTTCACGCGCATCCGCCGCCACGGGCGACTCGGGCGCACCGTCGCCTACGCCGGCACCGAGGGCTTACGCGGCTTTAACGAGGCCGTCGAAGAATGACTCCGCGGGCGCGCGTGTCTTCAACGCACGCGCCCGCGAACCCAGGACGCGACGAGCGCCGCCGTCTCGGAGATGGCGGCGCTCGTCGTATCGACGAGGGTGACGGGCGGCTCGGTCGTGGCCGCGTGCTCTTTGAGCCAGCGGTTAAATTTGACGTGCTCGGCGACGAGTTCGTCGGCCGCGTCGCGCCAGGAGGGGCGCGCGCGCAGGCGTGAGGTGAGCGCGCCGTCCTCGCACACGAGCCCGAGGTAGTGGACGGCGCTGAAGAGTCGTCTTTCGGGGAGCGGCTCGACGTTGCGCGGGACGGCGAAGCCCGCGCCGAAGAGCGCGACGGGCTTGCCCGACTGCGAGACGTGCGCCGCGAGCCGCAGCCAGAGTCGGCCGTACTCTTTATAACCGTCCTCCGGCGTGTCGAACTCGCGCCGCCAGAG
>DASVSK010001154.1:0-2949 GCA_036388135.1 Pyrinomonadaceae bacterium
GAAGACGAGGCGCGTGACGTTGCGGTGCGTGACCGAGACGCCCTTCGGGGTGCCGGTCGACCCGGACGTGTACATGACGTAGGCCAGGCCGTCCGGGTCTGGACGGATGCCGCCCACGCCGGGGTCGTCCCCGCCGTCCGCCCCGGCGGCGGAGATGGCCTCCCACTCCGAGTCGACGCACACCTCCTGCGCGCGGTGCGACGGCAAAGAGTCGAGCAGCCCTTCGAGCGTCAGCACCACGGCCGCCCCGCTGTCTTCGAGCATGAAGGAGAGCCTCCCCAGCGGGTACTCCGGGTCCAGCGGCACGTAGCAGCCTCCGGCCTTCAAGACGCCGAGTATCGAGACGACCATCTCGACCGAGCGGCTCATGAAGATAGCCACCCGCACCTCGGGGCCGACGCCGAGCAGGCGGAGGTGGCGCGCGAGACGCTCCGCCCGCCCGTCCAGCTCCGCGTAGGTGAGCTGCCCCCCGTCGTGTGCGAGGGCGACGGCATCGGGCGTCCGCCCGACCTGTCGCCCGAACAGCTCGTGCAGGCAGAGGTCGCGCGGGTAGTCGCGCCGCGTGTCGTTGAACTCGACGAGCAGGCGTCGGCGCTCATCTTCACCCAGCAGGGGGTGTTCGGAGACGCGCCGGCCGGGGTCGGCGACGACCGCTTCGAGCAGCGTCCGCAGGTGCCCGCCCATCCGCTCCACGGTCGCGGCGTCGAAGAGGTCTGAGTTGTAGACGAACAGCCCCGCCAGGTCGCCCTCGCGCTCCTCCATCGTCAGCATGAGGTCGTACTTCGCGCTCGGCTCGGCCTCGCCCACGCCGTCCAGGCTCAGACCCGGCAGACGCAAATCCGCACGCGGCACGTTATGAAGGCCGAACGTCACCTGGAAGATGGGCTCGTAACTCATGCTCCGCTCGGGTCGCAGCTCCTCGACGAGTTTTTCAAACGGCACGTCCTGATGCGCGTACGCGCCGAGGCACGTCTCGCGCACGCGCCGCACCAGCTCGGCGAAGGTCGGGTCGTCATCCATCCGCGCGCGCAGCGCCAGCGTGTTGACGAAGAAGCCGATCAGCGGCTCGACCTCCGCGCGGCCGCGCCCGGCGATGGGCGTGCCGACGACGAGGTCTGTCTGCCCCGTGTAGCGCGAGAGCAAGACCTTATACGCGGCGAGCAGGGTCATGTACGTGGTCGCGCCCTCGCGCCGGCCGAGTCTCGACAGGGCCTCGCTCAAACTGGTCCCGAGCGTGAACGAGACGCGCCCGCCGCGGTGCGACGCCACGGCCGGCCGCGGCCTGTCCGTGGGAAGCTCAAGCACCGGCGGCGCGCCTTCGAGCTGCCCGCGCCAGTACGAAAGCTGCTCTTCGAGCACCTCGCCCTGTAGCCACCCGCGCTGCCACGCCGCGTAGTCCGCGTATTGAATCGGCAGCTCGGAGAGCGGCGACTCCTCACCCCGCGCGTACGCCTCGTAGAGCGCCGCTATCTCCCTGACGAGCACCCCCATCGACCACGCGTCCGAGACGATGTGGTGCATCGTGAAGAGCACGACGTGCTCTGCGTCTGAGAGACGCAGGAGCGCCGCACGTAGCGGCGGCCCCGCCGAGAGGTCGAACGGCAGGCGCGCCTCGCGGGCCGCCAGCCTTAAAGCCTCGGCCTCACGCCGCCCGGCGGGCAGCGCCGACAGGTCGAGCGCGGGCAGCGGCACTTCCGCCGGCGGCGCGGCGACCTGCACGGGCTGGCCTTCGACCACGTCGAAGGTCGTGCGCAGGGACTCGTGACGGCGCACCACCTCGGTCAGGCTGCGCCCGAGCGCCGCCGTGTCGAGCGCGCCCGTGAGGCGTATGGCGACGGGGACGTGGTAAGAGGCGTCGGCCGGGTCGAGCTGGTGCAGGAACCAGAGCCGCTGCTGCGTGAAGGAGAGCGGCGTCGCGTCGCCGCGCCGGCCCGCGACGAGCGGCGGGGCCGAACGCGCCGCGGGGGAGCGACGCGCCCGCGCGACGCAGTCAGCCATCCCCTCGACGGTCGGCGATTCGAACACGTTGCGCAGCGAGAGCTCGACTTCAAAAATCTGCTTAACGCGCGAGATGACCTGCGTCGCCAGCAGCGAGTGTCCGCCCAGGTCGAAGAAGTTGTCTCGGACGCCGATGCGGGAGATGCCCAGCACCTCCTCCCAGACGGCGCAGAGAATCTCCTCGTCGGGCGTGCGCGGCGCGGCGCGCTCGCGCCCCGCCTCCTGCGCGGCCGCCTCGGGCGCGGGCAGAGCCTTACGATCCACCTTCCCGTTCGGCGTCAGAGGCAGCGCGTCGAGGAAGACGAACAGCGAAGGCACCATGTGCTCCGGCAGCCGCTCCGACAGGTGCCGCCGTAGCTCGCCGGCGCTCAACTCTTCCCGCGCGCCCTCCGCATCGACGGGGACGACGTAACCGACGAGCCGCCTGTGCCCTCCCTCCTCGCTCACCGCCGCCACCGCCTCGCGGACTCCCGGGTGCTGATTGAGCGCCGCCTCGACCTCCCCCAGCTCGACCCGGAACCCCCTCACCTTCACCTGCTGGTCGGAGCGCCCCAGGTACTCCAGCCTCCCGTCCGCCAGGTGCCTCACCACGTCCCCCGTCCTGTAAAGTCTCGCACCCGGCTCCTCCGAGAACGGGTCGGGCACGAACCTCTCCGCCGTCAGCCCCGGACGGTTGAGGTAGCCGCGGGCGACGCCCGCCCCGCCGATGTACAGCTCGCCCGGCGCGCCCGCCGGCACCACCTCCCCCCACACGCCCAAGACGTAGAGCCGCGCGTTCGCGATGGGTCGCCCTATCGGCACCGCACCGCCCTGTGCCGCCTCGCCCGCCGCCACCCCCTCGACGCAGCAGCCCACCACCGCCTCCGTCGGGCCGTACTCGTTGACCACCCTCACCCGCGGCGCGTGCCGTCCCCACCACCCCAGCGCCGCGCCCGTCAGCGCCTCCCCGCC
>DASVSK010001155.1:0-4107 GCA_036388135.1 Pyrinomonadaceae bacterium
TCGGGTTCTCCGACATCGTCAAAATCCGCAACAAGGTGATGGGGCTGCGCGCGCAGGGAGCCTCCGTCTACCAGTTCGAGGGCGGCGAGCCCTTCCTCACCACGCCCGAGCCGATCAAGGAGGCGATGAGGCGCGCGCTCGACGAGAATCGGACGCGCTACGCCCCTTCGTCCGGCATCCCCGAGCTGCGCGCGGCCGCCGCCGAGAAGCTCCGCGAGCGCAACCGCGTCCCCGCGCGCGAGGAGGACGTCATCGTCCTCAACGGCGGGATGCACGGCCTCTCCGCCGCCTTCCAGTCGGTGGTCGACCCCGGCGAAGAGGTGCTCGTCTTCTCGCCCTTCTGGACGCCCATCCGCGACCTCATCGCACACTGCGAAGGTAAGACCGTCCTCGTCCCGAGCGCCGAGGCGCGCCGCGACGGCTTCCACGAGACGCTCACGCGCTACGCGACCGAGCGGACGCGCGCCGTCTACTTCAACACGCCGCAGAACCCCACGGGCATCGTCTTCAAGCGCGAGGAGGCCGAGGAGGTCGCGCGCTTCGCGCGGGAGCGCGACCTGGTCGTCATCGCCGACGAGGCTTACGAAGACCTCGTCTACGAGGGCGAGCACGTCTCCATCGCCTCGCTCGAAGGGATGTTCGAGCGGACGATCACCTGCTACACGCTCTCGAAGTCTTACGCGATGACGGGCTGGCGGGTCGGCTACGCCGCGGCGGCCGAGCCCTGGATGACCGGCATCAAGAAGTGCCTGCTCTACACGACGAACGGCGTCTCGACCCCTTCGCAGTACGGCGCGCTGGCGGCCTTCGGCCTGCCGGCCGACTTCTACGAGGGCATCCGCCGCGCCTACCGCGAGCGGCGCGACCTGCTCGTCTCGGGGCTGAACGAGTTGGGACTCGCCTGCGCCCCGCCCGCCGGGGCCTTCTACGCCTTCCCGGACGTCACGCGCGTCCACGCCGACAGCCGCGCCGCCGCTGACGTCCTGCTCGAACGCGCGCAGGTCTCGACCGTGCCCGGCATCGTCTTCGGCGAGCACGGCGAAGGCCGCCTCCGCTTCTCCTTCTCGACCTCGCCCGAGACGATTCAGGCCGGCCTCGATTCACTCCGGCGAAACCTTTAAGCGATGAGCGACGCCCGCGGCGAGTTCGACTTCATCGAGCGCCTACGCCGTCTGGAGCACGCGCGCCAGGACGCGACCGGCAAACACTCGACGCCCGCCACCCGCCACGCATCACTTCTTAAAGGCATCGGCGACGACGCCGCGGTCTTCCGCCAGCGCGCGGGCTTCGACACGGTCGTCACGGCCGACATGCTCGTCGAGGGCGTCGACTTCCGCCTTCAGGCGGGCTGGACTTCGCCGCGCGACCTCGGGCACAAGGCGCTCGCCGTCTCCCTGTCGGACGTGGCGGCGATGGGGGCGCGGCCGCGCTTCTGCCTGCTCTCGGTCGGGGTGCCGCGCGCCCTCTGGCGGGGCGGCTTCGCCGAAGAGTTCTACCGCGGCGTCCGCGCCTTGGCCCGGCTCCACGGCGTGCGGATTATCGGCGGCGACACTTCGCGGACGCCGGGGCACGTCGTCGTCGACTCGGTCGTGCTGGGCGAGGTGCGGCGCGGGCGGGCGCTGACGCGTGCGGGTGCGAGGGCGGGCGACCAGATTTTCGTCACCGGCTCGCTGGGCGGGGCCGCCGCCGGGCTGAAGGTTCTTGAGAGTCGTCGTGTGCGAAATCGCCGCCCCGGCTCGCGGCGGGCGCTTCCAGCCTCGTCTTCGACGGACGCCTTGACGCGCGCCGAGCGCGGGCTCGTCCGCCGTCAGACGCGCCCCGTCCCGCGCGTCGAGTGGGGAGCGCTGCTCGGCGAGCGGGGGCTCGCGTCGGCGCTGATAGATTTGAGCGACGGGCTTTCGTCGGACCTCGCGCACGTGTGCCGCGAGAGCGGCGTCGGCGCGCGCGTCGACGCCTCGCTCCTGCCGCTCGACCCTTTGCTGAACCCTTTGCTGAAGAAGTCGGGTGCGGAGGACGCCCTGGCGCTCGCGCTCGACGGCGGCGAAGACTTCGAGCTGCTCTTCACCGTCAGCCCGCGCAAGGCGTCGAGGCTCCCGCGCGAGGTCGGCGGCGTGCACGTCACGCGCGTCGGCGAGGTGACGGGCGAGCGCGGCAAGGTCAGGCTCGTCCGCGAAGGGCGCGCGCGCCTGCTGCGCCCCGGCGGCTTCGAGCACTTCGGGCGTGATTGAGAATTGTTTGACTCCGCCGACCTTCCTTGCCTAGACTCTTCCCGAAGCGCTCCCCGTCCCGCGTCGTTCTGGTAAGGAGGAATAAAATGCTCGTCCACGGCCTTCGTCTTCTCGTCGCACTGATAACCTTCGGCTTCGGCGTCGCCGCCACCTCGCTCCTGAGCTTCGAGCGAGCCGTTAAGTTCCGGAAACCCGTCAAGTCCTGTAGGGCCGTCCTCGTCGCGCGAACGGCGTCGGAGCCGCCGGCGCCCGCGAGCATGAGTGGGGCATTTGACTGGGGGAGCCCCGAGGGCGCGGACGTCGAGGGCGGCGTCCTCAACGGCAAGGCCGTCAGCAAGCCGGCCCCCGAGTGGCCGCACGTCGCCGGCGCGGAGGGCTTGCGGGGCACCGTTTTCGTCCGCGTCGTCGTGAACGAGCGCGGCGACGTGGCTTCGGCGCGCGCCCTGAGCGGGCTGCCCGCGTTGCAGCCCGCCGCCGTGGCCGCGGCGCGGAAGGCGCGTTTCGCGCCGACCCTGCTCTCGGGGCGGCCGCTGAAGGTGGCGGGCGTCCTCTCCTACAACTTCGACATGGATTAAGCCGGCGGGAGGGCGCGTCAGGCGGGGCACTTGTGTTTCGGTCGGCGCGCTCTTCTTCTCTCTACAAGCGATGCTCAAATTCTTCAACACTCTCTCCGGCCGGCTCGAAGAGTTCCGGCCGATGAACGAGGGCGAGGTCAAGCTCTACCTCTGCGGCCCGACCGTGTGGGACTTCGCGCACATCGGCAACTTCCGCACGATGGCCGCCTTCGGCGACGTGCTGCGCCGCTACCTCAAATACCGCGGCTACAAGGTGACGCACGTGATGAACATCACGGACGTCGAAGACCGCATCATCAAGTTCTCGCGCGAGCAGGGCAAGTCAATCGACGAGTACACGTCGAAGTACACCGAGGCGTTTCTCGAAGACTTCGACACGCTCGGCGCGGAGCGCCCCGAGGTGACGCCGCGCGCGACGCGCCACATCCCCGAGATGGTCGACATCATCCGGCGGCTCAAAGAGTCGGGGCACGCCTACGAGTCCGAGGGCTCCTTCTACTACCGCATCGGCGCGTTCAAGGAGTACGGCAAGCTGTCGAAGATAAACTTCGCGGGCAACATCGTGGGCGGGAGCGAGCGCGTCGCCACCGACAAGTACGAGAAGGAGGACGCGCGCGACTTCGCGCTCTGGAAGGCGCAGGACGAGCCGGACGAGCCGGCGTGGGAGACCGAAATCGGCAAGGGGCGGCCGGGCTGGCACATCGAGTGCTCGGCGATGTCGATGAAGTACCTCGGCGAGACCTTCGACATCCACGCGGGCGGCATCGACCTCGTCTTCCCGCACCACGAGAACGAGATCGCGCAGTCCGAGGGCGCGACGGGCAAACCGTTCGCGCGCTACTGGCTCCACGCCGAGCACCTCAAGGTCGAGGGCGAGTCGATGTCGAAGTCGCTCGGCAACTACTACACCTTCCGCGACCTGAAGGAGAAGGGTTTTAACCCGACGGCCGTGCGCTACCTGCTCCTGAGCGTCCCCTACCGCAAGCAGCTCAACTTCACCTTCGAGGGCCTGCACGGGGCCGAGAAGGCGGTCGAATCCCTGCGCACGTTCCGCGCGCGCCTCGCCGCGGCGCGCACCGAGCCGGGCTCGAACCCCGAGCTGAAGGCGTCGGCCGCGCGCGCCCTCGAAGAGTTCGAGGGCGGGATGGACGACGACCTCAACACCTCAGTCGCGCTCGCCGCCATCCACGACCTCAAGCGCGAGGTCAACACGGCGCTCGACGCGTGCGTCGTGCGCGATGACGACCGGCGCGAAATCCTCGCGCTCCTCGACCGCTTCAACTCCGTGCTCAACGTCTTCCCCG
>DASVSK010001156.1:0-4037 GCA_036388135.1 Pyrinomonadaceae bacterium
GCGAGGCTCAGGTCGCGCGTCGGCGCGGAAGGTCTCGCGCCTGCGGGGGCGCGCGAGCCCGAGTCGCATGAACGCGAACCCGAGTCGCACGAAGACGAGGCGGGCGCTTCCTCTTTCGGCGCGCTGCGGCGTGCGGCCGTCGCGCTAGTGCTGCGCGGCGGGGCGGAGGGCGCGGAGATGCTCGTCATCAAGCGTTCCGAGGCGGAGCGCGACCACTGGTCGGGGCACCTGGCGCTGCCGGGCGGGCGCGCCGAGCCGGAGGACGAGAGCCTGGAGGCGACGGCCGTGCGCGAGACGCTGGAGGAGGTCGGGCTGAACTTACGCGCGGGCGGCGAGGTGCTGGCGCGGCTCGGCACCGTCGCGCCGCAGAGCCCGTACGCGCCGCGCATCTCGGTGACGCCGTTCGTCGCCGTCGCGCCGCGCGAGTACCACGCGCGCGCGGCCGCGCCGAAGACTTTGGAACTGAGCGGCGAGGTCGCGGCCGCCTTCTGGGTTCCGGTGGACGAGCTGAAGCGCGGCGGGCGCTCGGCCGTCTTCCGCATGGCGTTCGCGGGCGTCGAGCGCGAGTGGCCGGCCTACCCGTCGCAGCACGGGGTCATCTGGGGCATCACCGAGAGGATTCTGACCGAGTTCCTCTCGCTGGTAGACTGAAGTCCGACAGGGCGCGCCCGCCGGCGCGTCGATGAAAGTGGCGCTGACGAGAGTCGCGCGTTTCCCGTCCGCGGTGTTCTCCTATGAGCAGTATCATGCAAGTATCAACAAGCCTTCTCAAGTCGCTCCCGTTCCGGCTCACACTTCGTCGCGCGCGGTTCGGCGCGGCGCTCGCCGTCCTGCTCGCGCTCTGCGCCTCGGCGGCGCGGGCGGCCGAGCCGTGGTCGACGAAACTCGACGGCGGGGTGCGCTTCTACCAGACGACGGACGTGGGCGTGCTCGTCGTCGGCACGGAGAAGTCGCTCTACGGGCTCGAAGCCGAGACCGGCGACGTGCTCTGGCGGCGCAAGGACACGCGGCTCGAAGAGACGGACGTGGCCGCGGTGCCGGGCACAGACCTGCTGCTCGTCACGCTCGAGCGCGGCGGCAAGACGCGGCTTGAGACGCTGGACATCGTCACGGGCGACGCCCTCTGGCGGAGCGACAAGGTGCGCGGGGCGGTGATGCAGACGGCCTTCGACCCGGCCGCGGGGCTGCTCGCGGCCGTCTTCGCGCGCGACGCGAAGTCGAAGCCGCGCGCCGGGTTCAGGCGCAAGCCCGAGCTGCACGTCTTCGACATCGCCTCGGGCGAGGAGCTTTGGAAGCGCGAGCTGGAGAGCGAGGTCGAGATGATGCCCGTGGCGTGGGGCGGCGACCGCGACAGGGAGGTGCCGTACACGCTCGACAATTACCGGCCGCCCGCCTTCCTCGACGGCCGGCTCTACCTCTTCTACGAGGGGCTGACGTCGCTCGATGCGCGCACCGGCAAAGAGCGCAGGCGCGAGAAGTTTCGCGTCAACGAGGAGGGGCTCGCGCTCACGGAGGCCGACCCGGTGGCGGACGAGCGCTTCGTCTACATCTCGGGGCGCGGCCGCGTGCGCGCCGTCTCGCGCTCGGACGGCGAGGTGGCGTGGGAGTCGAAAGACCTCGGCCTGACGCCCGAGATGGTGCTCGCGGGCGGCGTGCTCTACGTGCGGACGGGCGGGCAGTTCACGCGGCTCGAAGACGGCGAGACGGTCGCGCGCGGCCCCTACGGCGTCAGCGCCATCGACGCCGCGACGGGCAAGACCGTCTGGCGCTTCAAGGGCGCGGACAAGGGGCTGACGAACCTCGCGCTGCCGGACGCGGGCACGGCGGCGGTCGCCGACCGCGACGACCTCATCCTACTCGACTCGCTGACGGGCAAGAGGCGTCTGAAGGTGTCGCACAACGTCGAGGCCGCGGCCTTCGTGCTGCTGAACGAGCGCGGCGAGCTGGTGCTCGGCGGCAAGAACGAGCTGGCCGCGTTCGAGGGCTCTACGGCGACGCCGCTCTGGCGCGAGCGGCACGAGCCGCCCGGCCGCGGCCTGCTCCGCACGGTGGGCGCGGTGGCGGCGCGCGCCGCCTCGCTCTACTTCCGCTACGGCGGCGCGGCCTCGACCGTCTTCCGCGGCGCGCGGCTCGTCGGCGCGCTCAACGGGCTGCGCTCCTCTGGACTCGCCGCGCACGTCACGCTCGCCGACCTGACGAGCCTCGCCTCCGACCGCGCACGCTCCTACGCGCGTGACTACGCGGCCGAACGGCTCTCGACCTTCGGCGCGCTCTCGCGCGTGCGTCGCGGCGTCTCCGGCTTCGGGAACGTCGTGACGAGGCCGCGCGTCGCGGCACCCTCGGCCCCGTCGGCCGGCGACGTCTCGGAGCGACTGCTCGACCGGCTCGACCCTTCGACCCAGCTCGCGCGCCTGTCGCGCTTCCTGATGCGGACGCAGAGGCTCGCGGCGCTGCGCGGCCGCTGGATGTACTTCTACACCAACCTGCGCGGCGGCGGGCGCGGGCTCGTCGGCGTCAACATCGACTCGGGGCGCGCCGCGCGCGAAGTCCGTCTCGGCGACCCGGACGAGCGCTTCATCAGCGACGAGTCCGCCGGCCTGCTCTACGTCTCGAAGGGCGAGCGCCTCGTCGCCCACCGCATCAACTGAGGTGGGGGAAACCGGGATGAGAACCATTCTGCTGCTGACGCTCCTGGTCACGTGCGCGTGCGCGGCCTCGGGACAGACCGCTCCGGCTTCAAACGCCTCGCGCTTTGAAGACCTGGCCCGCCAGTTCGACTACGACACGAAGGCCCCGCCCGACGTGCGCGAAGTCGGGAGGGAGCGACGCGGCGGCGGCTTGACCGTCGTCGACCTCACCTACGCGAGCCCGCGCGGCGGACGCGTCCCCGCGTACCTCGTCCTGCCCCGCGGGCGCGGGCCGTTCGCCGCCGTCCTCTACGGCCACTGGATGATGCCCGGCTCGCCTCTGCGCAACCGCCGCGAGTTCCTCGAAGAGGCGCTGGTGCTGGCGCGCGCGGGGGCAGTCTCGCTCCTGATAGACGCCCCTTACAATCGCCCCGGCTTCAGCCGCGAGACGGACGAGATGCGCGAAGCCGTGCAGTCGTCCGAGGCCGCGCGCCAGCAGGTCGTAGACTTCCGGCGCGGCCTCGACCTCCTGCTCGCGCGCGGCGACGTAGACCCGAAGCGCGTCGCCTACGTCGGCCACAGCTTCGACGCGCACGTCGGGGCCATCCTCTCCGGCGTCGAGAAGCGCATCGGCTCGTTCGTCCTCATGGCCGGACTCTACGCCGACGAGGAGTTCGTCTTCGACCCCGAGAACAAGGAGATGCTGGCGCTGCGCGGGCGCGTCGGCGACGAGGCGCTGCGCGCCTACTTCCGCGACTACGCCTGGGACGACCCCGTCCACTTCATCGGCCGAAGCTCGCCCGCGGCCGTCTTCCTCCAGTACGGGCGGCGGGACAAGCCCATCACAGAGAAGATGGCTCGGCGCTCCTTCGAGCTGTTCGGCGAGCCGCGGCGCGTCGGCTTCTACGACGCCGGGCACGCGCTCGACGCCGCCGCGCGCCGCGAGCGCGTCGAATGGCTCGCCCAGAGGCTCTCGCTCCGCCGCCCCGACTTCGCCGCGCTCGCGCGCATCCCCGAGCTGAAGTGAAGGGGAAAGGCGGAGGGCGAAAGACGAAAGGTCTTAACCCGCCGCCGTCATTCCCGGAAGCCGACCGAGTGGAGGAAATAGTCGGCCGTCTCGGGGCCGACCTGTTTGAAGCGTCGGGTCAGGGACTTGATCTGCTCGGCCTCGGCGAGCGGCTTGAGCGTGGCGAGGAAGGCGTCGAAGGAGCCGTGCTCGCCCGCTATCGCCTCGAACTCCTTCGCGTTGTGGACGACGGCCTCGACCTTCCGACGGTTCCTGATGATGCCGGGGCGCGCGAGCAGCTCGTCGGCGTCGGCGCGCGCCAGCTCCCCGACGTCGAAGCCGCGGAAGCCCTCTCGGTACTTCGGCCAGTGCTTCCTGATGGAAGCCCAGTTGAGCCCGGCCTG
>DASVSK010001157.1:0-2306 GCA_036388135.1 Pyrinomonadaceae bacterium
CAAGCCTGCGTCGCCATGCTGGAGGCGCAGGGGCGGCCCGTCGAGGTCACGCTCTCGGAGATGGGCGTCGCGGCCGGAGGATTCCTGCTGCCGGAAGACGCGCCGCGCGTGCGGCAAAAAGTCGACTCTCTGATAGGGAATTCGTCGGCGGGGCCGAAACCCTGAGTACGTCGCACGAGTGGTAAATTATCGGCTCGGTATGACAGGGGCGATCATCAATGGCACTTTACGCGGCCTTCGTCGGCGTCGATAAGCACCGGGACTTAGGGATCCGCGACCTCACGGGAGCGCGGCGGGACGCCACCGCCCTCTGGGCGCTGTTCGGCGACACGCTGCCCGACATCACGTCCGCCCTGATCGTAGACGCGGAGGCCACAACCGAGCGCGTCGGCCGGGCGCTCGACGAGACGCTCGGCGCGGCCGGCCCCGACGACACCGTCATCCTCACCTTCTCGGGCCACGGGACACACGACCACCGGCTGGTCGCGCACGACACGGACGCCGCCGACCTTCACGGCACCACGATACCGATGCGGGAGGTCGTCTCGCGGCTCAGGCAGTCGCGCGCCGGGGCCGTGCTCTGTGTGCTCGACTGCTGCTTCAGCGGCGGCGCCCCGGCGCGCGTGCTCGAAGACAGCCCCGTCCCGCGCGACGCCGTCAGCCCAATGCTGGAGGTGGTAGGCAAGGGGCGTGTGCTCATCGCGGCGTCTAACGTGGACGAGCCGGCCTACGAGCTTCCGGGCAGCGGCCACGGCATCCTGACCAAGGCCATCATCGACGTGCTGCGGGGCGAGGCGGAGCAGGTCAGCCTCCCGACGGCGGTCGACAAGATCACGAGCAGGGTGCGCGCCGAAGCCGAGAGGATAGGCGTGACGCAGACGCCCGTCTTCTTCAACTACGTGGAGGGCGGGCTGGTCCTGCCGCCGCTCAGGGCGGGCGAGCGCTTCTTCAGCGCGTTCCCGGAGCTGGGTGGGGTGCGAGTCGGGCGTGACATTCATGAACTCGCCGCCTTCGGGCTGCCGGCGGAGGTGACCTCGGCCTGGGCGTCGCAGTTCACGGCGGGACTAAACGACCTGCAGCTGGAGGCCGTCAACGAGCAGCGAGTGCTGGACGGGGCGTCCCTACTGGTGGTCGCGCCGACGAGCGCGGGCAAGACCTTCGTCGGCGAGATGGCGGCCGCGCGCGCCGTGACGGAAGGGCGGAAGGCAGCCTTCCTGCTGCCCTACAGGGCGCTCGTCAACGAGAAGTACGAGCAGTTCTCCGCGCTCTACGGCGAGCGACTGGGCATGCGTGTGGTGCGCTGCACGGGCGACTACTCCGACCAGACCTCGCTCTTCGTCCGCGGCAAGTACGACCTGGCGCTGCTCACCTACGAGATGTTCCTCAACCTGGCGGTGAGCAACCCGGCGCTGCTCAACCAGCTCGGGCTGGTGGTCATAGACGAGGCGCAGTTCGTCACCGACCCCGGCCGCGGCGTCGCGGTCGAGCTGCTGCTCACGCACCTGCTGGCGGCGAGGGAGAAGGGGGTCGCGCCGCAGCTCATCGCGCTCTCGGCCGTCATCGGCGAGGTCAACGACTTCGACGCGTGGCTCGGCGCGAGGCGGCTCGTCACGCAGACGAGGCCCGTCCCGCTCATCGAGGGCGTGCTCGACCGCTCGGGGTCGTACCGCTTCGTCGACGCCGAGGGGCGCGAGCAAGAGACTCAGTTGCTCCCGCCGGGCGCGGTGCGCACGCGCAGGGAGAAGCCGAGCGCGCAGGACGTGATCGTGCCGCTCGTCCGTTCTCTGGTCGCGCGCGGCGAGAAGGTGATCGTCTTCAGGAACCAGCGGGGGCCGGCGCAGGGGTGCGCCAACTACCTCGCGCAGGACCTGGGACTGCCGCCGGCGACCGACGCCGTCGAGGCGCTGCCGACTCACGACCTCACCTCCACGTCGGCGGCGCTCAGGGCGTGCCTCGCCGGGGGGACGGCCTTCCACAGCACGAACCTGACGCGTGAAGAGAAGGCCGTGGTCGAGCGCGCGTTCCGCGACCCGGCGAGCCCGGTGCGAGTGCTTGCGGCGACGACCACGGTCGCGGCCGGCATCAACACGCCCGCGTCGACGGTGATCCTGGCCGAGCAGCAGTTCATAGGCGAGGACGGACGTCAGTTCACGGTAGCCGAGTACAAGAACATGGCGGGGCGCGCCGGAAGGCTCGGCTTCAACGAGGAGGGCAAGGCCATAGTCCTCGCCGGCAACAGGTACGAGCGCGACGTCCTCTTCAACCGGTACGTGCGGGGCGGCCTCGAGTCCTTCCGGTCCTCGTTC
>DASVSK010001158.1:0-1722 GCA_036388135.1 Pyrinomonadaceae bacterium
CTCTGCCCCGAAATGAACTCGGACGCGACGTAGTAGTTCCCCTCCGCCTCGAACGAGCCGTAAAGGCGCGGCACGTCGACGCCCGCCGCGCGCAGCGCCGCCAGCACGCGCCCCTCGTGTCTGACCCGCCAGAAGCCGTCCCGCCCGTCGAGACTCGTCTCGCCCGCCCGACGCCCCTCCTTCAACACGCAGAGGCGCGGCGGCGACGCGCCCAGGTCGAGCGCCTGATAGACGCCGCCCCTCCCGCGCTGCGCCAGCGCGCGGAAGGCCCTGTAGGTGGTCTTCAGCGGGCTCGCGACCGGCGCGGGCTTCGGCCTCGCGCGCCCGCCGACGAAGGGGTTCGCGGCCCAGCCCGGCTGCGTCGCGCAGTCGCGCCGGTCAGGGATGAGCCGGCCTTCCGGGTCGCGGATGGCGTGCGCGCGTACGCCCTCGCGGACTTCGACCTCCAGCGCGCGGAACGCGCCGTAGCGGTAGTAGACGCAGCCGCCCTCGCGGTACCGCAGGTCGAAGGGGACGGCCGGGGCCTCCATCCCGCGCGTCAGGCGGTGGAGCCCCTTCGCGAGCAGCACGGCCTCGGCGTCCGTCCGCGGGTAGACGGTCAGGAACTTGCCCACCTGGCTGTAGCCGTGGTGTATCCCGCTGTTGAGCTTGCCCAGCTCGGCCAGCGAGGCCGGGGTCTTGTACAGGACGCCGCCGCGGCGCAGCAGCGGCGCGACCGCGCGCAGGACGTCGACGGCCGTGAGCACCGTCGCCGACACGTGGAGCTTCCAGCCCTGCTCCGGGTCGCCGGGCAGCAGCCCGCGGCTGTAACGCCAGACGGAGTTCTCCGGCCTCAACGGGAGGTGGCTGCGGCAGAGTTCGGCCCAGCGCTCCGGCAGCGAGCCCGGCAGCGCCTGATAGTCTGCCCGAAGTTGTTCCAGACGTGCGCTCATCTCGACACCCGTGCGCGAACCCGCGCCGCCGGCGGACGCGACCCGGCCCGCGCGGCGCGGCGGGTCGGCGTAAGACTCGCGGGAGTTCGCGGCGGCCCGCCCGCGTTTAAACTTCGGGGACGTTGAACGGCCTGAGGGCCGCCACCTTGGGGTCGGGCTCGACGTCCAAAGGGTCGTTGTCCGGCTTGTCGGCGTCGATGTCGCCGAGCCCGACGAGCCCCTTCATGGTGGCCGCGTCGGTGCCGGGCGCGCAGATGGCGTTCGCGACGATGTAGGCCCTTGCGCGCGGGAGGTAATCGTTGTTGCCGTCCAGCTCGTCCGTCGTCAGCCGCTTCAACTGTTCGGCGCTGTCGGCGAAGAGCGACATGTACTCCTTCCACGCGTCCGACTGCATCCCCTCCCTCAGAGCCCTCTCGGCCGCGTCCCCGACCCGGCGGCCCAAATCCCCGCTGCCCTTCGCCTTGTCCACAGCCACCGCGGCCTGTACAAGTAGCAGTCGCTTTTTAATCTCCATGTCGTTCTCCTCTGTGTGCCTCTGCGAGTGTTGTCGGCGGTGGCCCGCCCCGGCGCTCCGCCCGAGCCGGGCGGCCCGCGCCGCCGCCTCTCGGCCTTTGCGAAAGTCGGCGTCCGGGGAGGTCAGCGCATGTGCCTGGCGACCGGGTCGACCACGTCGGCGAAATTCAAAAGGTCTATCATCCCGAAGTGAGTCTCGCCCGACGCCGGGTCGTAGCGGCCGTAGGCGGGACGCCAGTCCCCGTCGCGGAGTATCGAGTGGGGGCTGTGCCTGATG
>DASVSK010001159.1:0-3009 GCA_036388135.1 Pyrinomonadaceae bacterium
CGCGCGGTGAACGGGTTCGCGCGCGGCGCGGGGCTGTCGCTGCACATGCACGTCTCGGAGCAGCCGGCCGAGGTCGAGGCGTGTCTCGCGGAGCACGGGCGCACGCCCGTCGCGCTGCTCGCCGCCGAAGGCGTCCTCGGCGACAACTTCACGGGCGTCCACGGCGTCCACGTCACGGCGGAAGAGGTGGCGCAGTTGCGCGACGCGCGCGCGTGCGTGTGCGCCTGCCCGACGACCGAGCGCAACCTCGGCGACGGCGTGGTGCCCGCCGACGCGCTGCTCGGCGCGGGCGTGCCGGTCGCGCTCGGCACCGACAGCCACGCGCAGATAGACCTGCTCGAAGACGCGCGCGAGCTGGAATACCACCTGCGCCTGACTTCGCTCCGCCGCAACGTGCTCGCGCCGCCGGCCGCCGACGGCGTCGATGATGAAGGGCTCGGTGAAGGCCGTCACGAAGACGAGGCGGGGGTGGAAGGGCGCGGGATGTCCGCCCTCGCCGCGCGGCTCTTCGAGTGCGCGACCGCGAGCGGCGCGCGCAGCATCGGCGCGCCCGGCTCCACGTTCGAGCCGGGACACGCCGCCGACTTCTTCACCGTAGATTTGGACGACCCCTCAATCGCGGGCGCGGGCGCGGACGACCTGCTGCCGGCGGTCGTCTTCTCGCTCTCGCGCGCGGCCGTCCGCGAGACGGCCGTCGGCGGCCGCCTCGTCGTCGACTCCGGCCGCCACCCCGAGCAGGGGGAGATAGTCGCGCGCTTCGGCGCGCTCCAAAGGAGGCTCTGGGGCGGCGCGTGACGTGAGGGCGTCGCGGCGTCGGCCGGAGGCTCTTGCCGAGCCACCCGCGGCGTGCTAACGTTCGGGCAAAAGCCAAGGAGTAAAGGGTCATGAGATATTTCGCCACACGCCTCCCCGCCGCCCTGCTGACCTTCGTCGTCGGCGTCGCGTCCGCCAACATCGCCGCACACCTCTGGGCGGGCACGCCCGACGAGCGCGCCGTCCTCGCGGTCGAGCGCGAGTACCTGCGCGCGCACGTCGAGCGCGACGTGGCGGCGCTGGAGCGCGTGCTCGCCGACGACTTCAGAATGTTCGGCGGGAAGGTCACGAAGGAGCGGCGGCTGGCGTGGCTGTCGAACCCCTTCTTCGACATCACCTCGCTCAAGACCGACGGCGTGAACGTGGCCGTCAGCGGGCGCGACGCGTGGGTGACCGGCA
The DNA here is from genome assembly GCA_036388135.1 of Pyrinomonadaceae bacterium. GTDB lineage: Bacteria > Acidobacteriota > Blastocatellia > Pyrinomonadales > Pyrinomonadaceae > QHXN01. The sequence continues at coordinate 1,213 of DASVSK010001159.1, forward strand.
CGGCGAAGATGTCGTTCAGCCTCCGCGGCCGCGAGGTCACCACGCCGCGCTACGGCTTCACGCGCCATTACGAGAAGCGCGGGGGCCGCTGGCAGCTCGTCTCGTGCGAGTTCGGCCTGCCCTGGTGAGCCCGCCCCGTAATCGAACCCCACATTTCGTAGAGGCCGCCGGACGCCCGGCGTAACAGTCGCGGCGGACGGTGGCCCTGCGTTTAAGGTGAGCGGATGAGCGTCGAAGAGATACTGGCGGGGCTGGTGGCGATAGACTCCACCTCGTCGCGCTCGAACGTCGAGATAGTCACGCACCTCGCGGCGCGCGTCGAGGCCCTGGGCTTCTGCGCGCGCCTCTTCCCATACGAGGACGGGCGCGGCGTGAAGAAGCTCAACCTCGTCGCCGTCCACCCGAAGACTTTTGAAGACGGCGGGGCCGTGGAACTCGCGCTCGTCGGGCACACCGACACGGTGCCGTTCGACCCGGCGTGGGCGGAGGCGCTCACGCTGACGGAGCGCGACGGGAAGTTTTACGGCCGCGGCGCGTGCGACACGAAGGGCTTCATCGCGGCGGCGCTGGCGGCGCTGGAAGGCCTGGACCTGGGGCGGCTCGCGCGGCCGCTGGCGCTGGTCTTCACGGCGGACGAGGAGGTCGGCTGTCTCGGCGCGAAGCGGCTGGCCGAGTCGCGCCCCTTCAAGGCCCGCCACGCCGTCGTCGGCGAGCCGACGTCCCTGCGTCCGATGCGCGCGGGCAAGGGCTACTGTCTGGCCGAGGTGACCGTCCGTGGGCGCGAGGGGCACAGCGCCTACCCCGCCCTGGGCGCGTCGGCCGTCACGCGCGCCGCGCGCCTCGTCACGCGCATCGAAAGCGTCGCGGAGGAGTTGAAGGGGCTCGGGCACGAGGCGTTCGACCCGCCGCAGACGACCCTCAACGTCGGGCTCATCTCGGGCGGGACGGCGAAGAACATCATCGCGGGCGAGTGCCGCTTCACGCTCGAATGGCGGCCCGTGCCGGGTCAGAGGCCGGAACTCGTCAGCGAGATGGTGCGGCGCGAGGTCGAACGGCTGCGCGAAGAGGACGGCGACTTCGAGTGCGAGGTCGACGTGACGCGGCTCGACGGCGGGGCGGAGACGCCCGCGACCGCGCCGCTCGTCGTCGCGCTCGAAGAGCTGACGGGGCGCGAGGCGGGGACGGTCGCCTTCGGCACGGAAGCCCCGCAGTTGGCCGAGCTGGGCGCGGACGCGGTCGTCTTCGGGCCGGGCGACATACGCGTCGCGCACCGCACGGGCGAGTTCGTCCCGGCCGCCGAGCTGCGCGAGTGCGCCCGAATCCTGCGCCGCACCGTCGAACGCTTTTGCGGCCCCGGACATCAATAACTAATCGGCTCGTCGATTCACTCGTTCGTCGGTTCGTCCGACGACGAATGATTGAACCGAAGGGTCGGATGAGCCGGTCGGTCAGGTCGAGACTTTCATAGATGTTTTTTCACGGTCTTAAAAATGTTCTGCCGCGGCTCGCGGCGCTGGCGCTCTGCGCGTCGGCGCTCGGCGGCGCGGAGGCGTGGGCGCGGCAGCAGACGCCGCTGACCAGCGCCGAGTTTTTGGCCGTCGTGCGGCAGCTCCCGCAGCGCCCGGCGCTCAGGGAGCAGCTCGTCGGCGAGATACGCAGGCGCGGCATCGGGTTCACGCTGACCTCGGGGCTGCGCTCCTTCGTCGCCACCAAGAGCGGCAACGACGAGGAGCTGCGGCGCGTGCTCGAAGAGGCCGAGCGCCGCTTCCTCAACCCGAAGGAGGCGACGCCGCTCCC
>DASVSK010001160.1:0-2884 GCA_036388135.1 Pyrinomonadaceae bacterium
TCACGCTGCTGATGCTGCTCGCGCTGGCCTGCATGATCGGCATGATCGTCGTGCAGCAGAACGTCGACGGCTTCGACAAGTATTTCGCGAGCCTGACGCCGGCGCAGAAGTTCCTCTACGGCAAGCTCGGCTTCTTCGACATCTACAACGCCTGGTACTTCAACGCCATCGTCCTCGTCCTCGCGCTCAACATCGTGCTGGCCTCCATCGACCGCTTCCCCGGCGCGTGGACGTTCATCTCGCGCAAGAAGCTCGACGCCTCGGCGCACTGGCTGCGCGGTCAGGAGCAGAGCGCCACTCTGAGCGTCGCGGCGGCGGGGCGGGACGAGGCGGTCGGGCGCGTCGCGTCGGCCTTCCGCGCGTCGCGCATGAAGCCCGTCGTGACGGAGAAGGGCGGCAAGTCGTTCGTCTTCGGCGAGCGCCGGGCGTGGAACCGCCTCGGCGCTTACGCCGTCCACGTCGCGCTGCTGACGATCTTCTTCGGCCGCTTCCTCACCGCCATGTTCAGCGAGGGCGGCAACATGCCGCTGGAGCCGGGGCTGACGCAGAGGGAGATGACCGAGACCATCTTCAACGTCGACCAGCTCTCGCGCAGCGTCCGCCAGCTCCCCTTCGAGGTCGAGTGCACGGACGTCGAGCAGAAGCTCATCCGCAAGGAGGGCAGCATCACCTCCGACAACACGCTCGACTGGCTGACGCGCATCAAGATTAAAGACCCCGCCCGCGGCGAGACCGAGGCGCTCGTCCACCTCAACTCGCCCTACGACTACGGCGGCTACCGCTTCTTCCAGGCCAGCTTCATCGCCAACGGCAAGGCGCGGCGGATAGTCCTGCGCGTGACGCCGCAGGCGGGCGGCGAGCCGCAGGACGTGACCATCCCGCGCGGCGGCGCGGCCGCGCTCGCCGACGGGACGCGCGTCGAGTTCAAAGACTTCGCGGCGAACTTCACCGTCGGCAACAACCAGCAGGAGGCCGACGCGAGCGTCTACAACAACCCGGCGGCCACGCTCGCCGTGACGACGCCCGGCGCGAGGCCCGTCAAGGCCGTCGCCTTCACGCCCGAGATGGCCGAGCGCGCGCCCTTCGCCAGGCAGCCCGTCGCGGGCTACACGTGGCGGCTCGTCGATTACGAGAAGGCCCCGCAGGCGCACGTCCTCTCCATCCAGAAGGACCCGGGCGCGACCGTCGTCTACGTCGGCTTCGGGCTGCTGGCGCTGACGCTCTCGGGCGTCTTCTTCTTCTCGCACGAGCGCGTGTGGGCTTTGGTCGAGGAGAAGGGCGAGGGCCGCTTCGAGGTCGTCGCCGGGGGCAACACCAACCGGAACCACCTGGGCTTCGGCGACCGTTTCAAGAAGCTTGTCGCCGCCGTCGGCGGCGAACCCGTTGAGGTGAAAAAGGCATGAGCGAAGTGATGAAGCAGCCGGCGCTGGCGGGCGCGCCGGAGATAAACTTGAAGGGCGCGCGGCTCTCGGCATACCTGCCGGCCGCCGTCTCGCTGCTCGGCGCGGGCGCGCTGACGCTGCTCCGGTTCAAGGCCGGGCCGGAGAACTTCAGCTCGGACGGCGCGCTGATGATGATGGCGCTCGCGGCCTACCTCATCGCGGCCGTCTTCTACCTGGTCAACCTTTACGCGCCCTCCACGCTCTTCGAGAAGGTAGGCATCGTGAGCGCCACCGTCGGCGTGATGCTGAACCTGGGGAGCTGGCTCGTGCGCTGGATAGCCTACCGCGAGCACGACGTCGCCATCTGGCTCCAGGAGGGGAAGCCCGTGGCCGAGTGGCCGTGGGTCTTCCGCAACATCCCGTTCGCGAACCTCTACGACCTGAGCCTCGGCTTCGCCTTCGGCGCGGGGATAACCACGCTGCTCATCGCGCACCGCCGGAACTTCCGCTTCCTCGGCGCGGTCTCCCTGCCGCTCGCGGCGCTCATCCTCGTCCTGGCGCGCTTCATCGGCGACGACATCCTCGGGCTCCAGCCCGTGCTCGACTCCTACTGGCGGCCCATCCACGTCGGCATCGCGGCGCTCTCCTACGGCATCGCGCTCGTCTGCTTCGCGACGGCCGTGGTCTACCTGCTCAAGGAGGGCGTCAAGACCGAGGCGATGGCCGTCTGGTCGAGCGTCTTCGCGCTCGCCGTCATCGCGACCGTCAGCAAGGGGAGCGTGCTCGCCGTCGGGAGCGTCTTCTGGGGTCTGAGCGGCACGGTCGGCTCGTACGGCTCGGCCGTCTTCATGCCGACGCGCTTCCCGCTCCCGCTGCGCGCGGAGCTGCCGTACGTCGGCTGGCTGCTGGCCGCCTCGGGGCTCCTGCTCGCGGGCGTCGTCGCGCTCTTCCTGCGCTACCTCTACGGCGGCGACGAGCGCTCGCGCCGCCTCGGCCACCACGTCCTGAAGGCCGCGCTCGTCGCGCAGGCGCTCGCCGTCGGCGTGCTCGTCTACCAGGTGAAGACGATACAGAGCGTCGCCGTCTGCGGGGAGGGCGGCGCGCGCCCGGCGAGCACGGCCTGCATCAAGCCTTCGCAGTTCCAGCGCGCGGGTGCCTTCCTCGCCGAGAACGACGGGCTGCGCCCGGAGCAGATAGCGGCGGTGTCGCCCGAGAGGCTGAGCCAGGCCGGCGAGCAGTTCGTGCGCGGGCGCGCGGGCGAGTTCTTCCTGAGCCTCAACGCCAACCCCGTCGAGCTGGCCGCGCTGATTACGGCCTTCGCCGGCACGCTCTTCGTCATCATCTTCAGCTTCAGGACGGAGAAGCTCCGCGCGGCGCTGCCCGACAAGGAGAAGATAGACAGCCTGATGTACAAGACGGGCGGCGTGACCTTCGCCGGGCTCGCGCTACTGCTGATGACGGGCGCGGTGTGGGCCAACGAGTCGTGGGGGCGCTACTGGGGG
>DASVSK010001161.1:0-3892 GCA_036388135.1 Pyrinomonadaceae bacterium
GAGCCGATACTAAACCGGCGCACTCTGCCGGTCGACAGAATAAATTCCGGCGCGCCGTCGTTGATAACAGCGTCTCGACCGTCTTATTCCCAGAGGCTACTTAAGTCGTTTGAAGATATAGACCGTAACGCCTACCACCTCGCTTACCTCCGCAAGTTCCCATCCCTGAGCGCCGAGTTCGTTTATCTCCTTCTCGAACGTCTGCGGGTTCGAGAAGGAGGCCGACCTGTACTCCCATGCCGGTCTTCTCGGCCTGCCCCTTTGCGCGTAGCCCGTCCAGCCCATCAGACACAGCAGCGCCGCCGCGACGGCGGCGGCGAGCGCAAATCTTTTCAGACGCATCGGCGTGTAAACCTCCTTAGACGTATACGGACTCGGCCCGCCCGTTCCGCCCGGCCCGAGGGCGGCCGGGGCGTCGGTCGGCTCGCGGTAGACCTCAACGGGCCGGAGCGTTCAAACGCTCCGGCCCGTTGAGCGTGACCCGCGCCACGCCGTCGCACACCTCGTATGAGAAACTTTCGGGTCGGTCATGTTTTCACGGATGAAGGCTTAGACGTTCGGGCGCGCGCGAGCGTTCAGGGCGTGTACGTCCCCTCCTCCAGCACCCCGACGGGCGCGGGCAGGTTGCCGCTCGCGAGGACGACGGCCGCGTCCTCCGCCTGACGCCTGCTGAAGCCGCCCGAGACGACGACGTTGTACCAGACAGGGGCTTTCACGTAGAGCGTGACGAGCGCCCGGCCGTTGTAGACGAGCGCGGCGTACGCGTTGGTGTTGCCGGTCGTCCAGGCTTTCAGGCGGCGCGCGCCCGCGGGCCTGAGCCGGCAGTCGACCACGTAACCCCCGCCGGGAGTGTCGCGCGGCGCGCGCATGACGACGGGGTCGCGCAGGTCGTCGCCGGTAATGACGGGGTCGCGCGCCGTGATGACGTACGCCTCCCTTTCGCCGTAGCCCTCAAGAGGGAACACGTCCGCGTCGGCCGTTGCCACGGCCACGGCCTCGGCCTCGGCGCGGGTCGGGTATTCCAGCATCGGGAAGGGGTGGGGAACCGAGAAGACGGGGCGCAGCTCCAGACCTTCCGCCAGCAGGATTTTTTTGACGCGCCCCGGGTCCGACGCGGCCGAGAAGCGGAGCAGGAGCCGGTTCGCGTTGCCGCCCGGCGGCGGGCCGAGCCGGCAGTAGATGCCGAGCCGCGCGCAGCGTCTTTGGATGACGGCCGCCGTGCGCTCGACGCTCCGCGCCGCGCTCGCCGCGTCCGCCTTGACTTCGAGCAGGAGTGAGGTGCCGCCCACGTCGCGCGGCGGCCTGCGCCCCTGCGCGGCGGCGAGCGGAGGGGCCGCGCCGAGCAGCAACAGCGCGGCGGCCAGCGGCGCGAGTCGTTGGGCGAGTGACTTCATCGAATTTCGTCCGGGCCGAAGGTTCCGAAGTCGACAGCGCGGCCTTGAGACGCCGGGCCGGGCGAGCCTTCAGAGCACGGCCGTGCCCTCTATCTCGACCTTCGCGCCGTCTTCGAGCAGTCCCTTGACCTCGACGAGCGCCATCGCCGGGTAGTGCCGCCCCATCAGCGCACGCCAACGCTCGCCTATCTCGGCCGTGCGCGCCATGTACTCGCGCTTGTCCGTCACGTAGATGACCAGGCGCGCGACGCCGCCCGGCGCGCCGCCCGCCTCCAGCACGACCGCCAGCACGTTCCGCAGCGCGCGGTCGAACTGCTCGACGAAGTCATCGCTCACCAGCCGCTGCTCCTCGTCCCACCCGATCTGCCCCGCGATGAACAGCAGCCGCGCCCCCGGCGGCACCAACTGCCCGTTCGAGTACCCGCGCGGCCGTCCCAGCGATTCAGGGTTGATAGGCTTCATGGGAAAGTAGTCAGTAGTCAGTAGACAGTAGTCAGTAGAAAAACCTTCGTTAGCGAATGGTCAGCCTGAAAGCGTCAGCGCCCGGAGAGCGGAGCCTACTGACTACTGACTACTGACTACTTCCTACTGTCTACTCAGAAAAGAACCGTCCCGCCGTCGACGTTGATGGCCTGGCCCGTGATGCCGCGCCCTTCGTCGGAGGCGAGGAGCAGGGCGAGCGCGGCGACCTCTTCGGGGGTGACGAGGCGGTGCTGCGGGCTCATGCCCTTGATGGCCTCCAGCGCCTCTTCGGCCCCGCGCCCCGTCCGCGCCTGTATGTTCTCGACCGCGCGCGTCGTCATGTCCGTGTCGACGTAGCCGGGGCAGACGGCGTTGACCGTCACGCCCGTCCGCGCCACCTCCAGCGCCACCGAGCGCGTCAGCCCGAGCACGCCGTGCTTCGACGCCGCGTAGGCGGCGATGTAGGGCGCGCCGATCTTGCCCGCGATGGAGGCGACGTTGACGACGCGCCCCCACCCGCGCGCGACCATCGCGGGCAGCGCCTCCCGCATGCAGAGGAACGAGCCCGTCAGGTTGACGTCGAGGTGACGCCGCCAGAACTCGTCCGACGTCTCGGCGAACTTCGAGCTTTCGGCCACGCCGGCGTTGTTGACGAGGATGTCGGGCGCGCGGCCGAAGAACTCCGCGGCGGCGGCGAAGGCTTGCGCGACCGAGCCGGCGTCGGCCACGTCGCAGACCGCGTGCGAGGCCGACGCCTCGCCCGCGCGCACGTCGCGCGCCTCGGCGGCCACCCGCTCGACCTCGCCGGCCGTGCGCGCGACGACGAAGACGCGCGCCCCCTCGCGCGCGAAGAGGTGCGCCACCGCGCGCCCGATGCCGCGCCCGCCGCCCGTGATGAAAGCCGTCCTGTCAGCGAGTCTCATAGTTGGGCCCAGAGTTTATCCCAATTCGCGCTTGAGGGTGGAGCGGGGACGGGTTGACCGCCGCGGCCCGAGCGGCGGGCGGCCACGCGGCCGAAGGCGCGGCGAAAAAATATCTTCGCGGGGTGATCCCCGCCGGGCGATTTTTACGCATTACGAGGCAGAGGAAATCCGGAAGTACGAAGGTCGGAGCCCGCAACCGCCCCCGTGCTTGAGCCCATCATCAGCCGTAGAAAGGTTTCTCGATAATGAGACTTACCAGAACCATTTTTGCCGTCATACTCGCCGCGTCGGCCGCGTCCTCAACGCTTCTTACTTCCGTCAACGCCGCTTCAAAGTCGCGCCCCTACGGCGACGCCAGGGTGCTCGCCACGTTCCCGACGCCGCCGGGCTTCCCCGAGGGCGTCGCCGTCAAGGGCAACAAGGTTTATGTCTCCGGCCCGGCGCGCTTCGGCACCGCGGGCACGGGCCCGTCGACGGTCGTCGCCTTCAACCGCGACACCGGCGCGCTCGAAGCGACCTACACGACCCAGGGCGAGGCGCTCGCCTACGAGCACGCCAACTCCTGCATCGCCTTCGACGGGCAGGGGCGGCTCTACGTCCTGAACATCCAGCTCGGCATGTACCGCATCGACACCGGCTCGGGCCAGCAGGAGTCCTACTCGACGCCTTTCCCCGACCTGCCCGCGTGCGACGGCAGCAACGCGCCCTGCTCGCCGACGTTCTTCGACGCCCCTTCGCTCCCGAACGACATCGCGTTCGACGAGGACGGCAGCGCCTACGTGACCGACTCCTTGCAGGCGACCATCTGGCGCGTCCCGGCGGGCGGCGGCGCGCCCCAAATCTGGTTCCAGGACGCGCGCCTCGGCACCGTCCCCAACGGCATCGGCGCGAACGGCATCCGCCTGAGCCCCGACCGCTCGAAGGCTTACGTGGTCGTGTCCATCAGTCCGACGGGTCAGGGCTTCATCTACACGCTGCCGCTCGTCGCCGCGCCGCAGGCGTCCGACCTCGCGGTCTTCAAGGCGTTCGCGCCGACCGACGTCCCCGACGGCATCGCCTTCGGCAAGTCCGGCAGACTCTACGTCGCCAACGCCACGCCGGGGCTCTCCGGCG
>DASVSK010001162.1:0-3373 GCA_036388135.1 Pyrinomonadaceae bacterium
CCTTTTTCCTTCGCGCGCTCATTGTAGGACACGCCCGCGGCGCGCGCAACAAACAACTAGGTTTCGACTTTCTCACGAATGTATTTCCCTGCAACTTCGCGCGGGCGGGGGCGTGTAACTCAGGCGCGCGACGGCCGGGGCGGTGGGAGGCGCGCGCGGGGCCGTGTTATAATTTGCCGCCAAGTCCGGGCCGGGCCTTACCCGGCCGGACGTCCGACGCCGACCTTCCGGGGAAGTAAAGAAAGAAGTGGCCGAGTTCATCTGTCGTTTGGGGACGCCCGCGGGCGAAGTTGTGACGCGCACGGTCGAGGCCGTGGGCGCGGCCGAGGCGCGCGTGCGCCTAGAGGCCGAGGGCTTCCGCGTCTTCTCCGTCGCGCCGCCGCGCGCCGCCGGGCTCGCCGCCGTCACGCGCGGCGGGAAGTCCGGCACGGCCCCGCGCGTCAAGCCGGGCGACTTCCTCATCTTCAACCAGCAGCTCTCGGCCATCCTCCGCGCCGGCATCCCCATCCTCCAGGCCATCGGGATGCTCGGCCGCCGCGCCACCTCCTCGCGGCTGCGGTCGGTGCTCGCCGACGTCGAGGACAAGATTCGCTCCGGGATGGCGCTCTCGTCGGCCTTCGCCGCGCAGGGGCCCATCTTCCCGCGCATCTACACGGCGTCGATCCTGGCGGGCGAGCGGTCGGGCGCGCTCGACGACGTGCTGTCGCGCTACGTCTCGTACATGCGGCGCGGGGTCGAGATACGCCGCAAGATTCGAGGGGCGCTCGCCTACCCGCTCTTCCTGCTCGGGGCCTCGATGGGGATGGTCATCTTCCTGACCGTCTACGTCGTGCCGAAGATGTCCTCGCTCTTCGAGGGCTTCAACCGCGAGCTGCCCGCAGTGACGAAGACCGTCATCGCCATCTCGCACTTCGCCTCGGGAAACTTCTGGTGGCTGGTGCCGTCCGTATTCGTCGGCGGCGTCGGGCTCTACCTCTGGTCGCGGACGCCCTCGGGCGGCCTCGCGCTCGACCGCTTCCTCCTGAAACTCCCCATCGTCAACCAGCTCATCAAGCAGCTCGCCGTCGCGCAGATGACGCGGAGCCTGGCGACGCTGCTGGCGGGCGGCATCACGCTCGTCGAGTCGTGGGAGATAGCCGCCGAGTCGATCACCAACAAGGAGCTGCGCGCGCGCAGCTCCGCCACGCTCCCGATGATACGGGAGGGGCGCTCGTTCAGCGAGAGCCTTGAGTCGGCCGGGTGGATTCCCCCGCTGGCGCTTGATATGATCGGGATCGGCGAGCGCTCGGGCTCCCTGCGCGAGATGCTCGAAGAGGTCGCCGAGTTCCACGACCGCGAGTCCGAGGTCAGGCTCGAACAGCTCACGACCGTCATCGAGCCCGCCATCCTGCTGGTGATGGGCGGGGTCGTCGTCACGATCCTGCTCTCGATCTACCTCCCGATTATCCAGTCCATCTCGAATTTGAGCTTCCGCAGTTAGCCCCGAGGCAATCCCCCGCCCGGTCTGAGGCATCTGAAAAAGCTGATGAGTCAAACGGAGAACCAGGCCGCGACGGCCGAGCCCACGCAGAATCCGGCCGCGCCCCCCCCGGCGGACGCCGCCGCCGGCGACGGCCACACGCCGCCCGAGGTGCGCGCCGCGCTCTCGCTCGCGCGGCGCTACCGGCTCCCTTACGTCGACCTGCTCCCGCCGGTCGGCGATTCCCCGATTGACTACGCGCTCCTCGGCGAGATACCCGTCGACCTGATGCTGCGCCACCTCTTCGTGCCCTTGAGGCGCGAGGGGCGGCGGCTGCACATCGCGATGGCCGACCCGACCGACCTGGAGCGCCTGGACGAGATCGCCTCGGCGCTGCACGCGCGCGTCGTCCCGCACGTGGCGACCGCCGGGGCCATCGAGGTCGTGCTGCGCAAGGGCGACGCCACGCAGCGCGTCCTGCAGGAGGCGGCCTCCGGCTTCCGCATCGCGCTCGTCAAGGAGACCGAGCAGGGCGAGGAGGTCTTAGACCTCGACCGGCTGGCGACCGACTCGGACATGTCGCCCATCATCAAGCTGGTCGACACCATCATCTACAACGCGATGGAGTCGCGCTCCTCCGACATCCACATCGAGACGCGCGACACGGCCGTCCACGTCAAGTACCGCATCGACGGCGCGCTCTACGAGAAGGTCGAGCCCATCGACCTCTCCTACCACCAGACGCTCATCTCGCGCATCAAGGTCATGTCGGAGCTCGACATCGCCGAGCGCCGCGTCCCGCAGGACGGCCGCTTCCGCGTCCGCTACAAGGGCCGCAACGTCGACTTCCGCGTCTCGATCATGCCGACCGTCCACGGCGAGGACTCGGTCATCCGCATCCTCGACAAGGAGCAGATCAACGAGCAGTTCCGCAACCTGACGCTCGACGTCGTCGGCTTCCTCCCGCGCGACCTGCGCGACTTCCGCCGCTACATCGCCGAGCCCTACGGCATGGTGCTCGTGACGGGGCCCACGGGCTCCGGCAAGACGACGACGCTCTACGCGGGGCTCAACGAGATACGGAACGAGGAAGACAAGATCATCACCATCGAAGACCCCGTCGAGTACCAGCTCCACGGCGTCACGCAGATTCCCGTCAACGAGAAGAAGGGGCTGACGTTCGCGCGCGGCCTGCGCTCCATCCTGCGCCACGACCCCGACAAGATCATGGTCGGCGAGATTCGCGACAACGAGACGGCGCAGATCGCCATCCAGTCGGCCCTGACCGGCCACCTCGTCTTCACGACCGTCCACGCCAACAACGTCATCGACGTCATCGGGCGCTTCCTCAACATGGGCGTCGAGCCGTACAACTTCGTCTCCGCCCTCAACTGCGTGCTGGCGCAGCGCCTCACGCGCATGCTCTGCGGCGTGTGCAAGCGCCCCTACAAGCCCTCGGACGAGGAGCTGATGGAGTCGGGGCTGAGGCCCGCCGAGCACGGCCACCGCGAGTTCTTCATGAGCGTCGGCTGCGACGCCTGCAACCACACGGGCTACCGCGGCCGCACCGCCATCCACGAACTCCTGAACATGTCGGACAACATCCGCGAGATGATCATCGAGCGGCGGCCCGGCTCCGAGGTGCGCCGCGCGGCCGAGGCCGAGGGGCTCCGCAGCCTGCGCGAGGCGGCGCTGGAGAAGGTCTTCGCCGGCACCTCGACGCTGCACGAGATCAACCGCGTCACCTTCGTCGAAGAGGTCAAGATGAACGGCGACGGCATCGCCACGGTGGGCGGGAGGTGAGCAGTTTTTAGTTTTCAGTTTTCGGCGGCCCCGCCCGGCCGGGACTGTCGCCGACCTCCCGGCCGCCGGGTTGGCGGGAGTTTTTACTGAAAACCGAAAACTCGCCCGCTT
>DASVSK010001163.1:0-1548 GCA_036388135.1 Pyrinomonadaceae bacterium
CTCTCGGGCGCGACCGAGCCCGTGTGGTTCCTCATCCTCTTCCACTTCCTCTTTCTCTTCTTCGCCTCGCTGGTCTGCCACGGGCGGCTCGCCGACGACCGCCCCGCGGCCTCGCGGCTCGCGGAGTTCTACCTCTGCCTCGCTTTGGGCGGCGCGCTCGGCGGACTCTTCAACGCGCTCGTCGCGCCCGTCGCCTTCGACACGCTGGTCGAGTACCCGCTCGTCGTCCTCCTCGCGAGTTACCTGCGCCCCGGCTTCCGGCGCGCGCGCGGCAGGCTGCTCGGCTTCCGCCTCGGCGCGCGACGCGCGGAGCGTTCGCACGACGACGACGAAGACGGGCGCGAGGAGAGAGTCGGCGCTTTAGACCTGCTGCTCCCGCTGTTGATGGGATTGACGGCGGCCGCGCTCCTGCTGGCCGCGCGGCAGTTCGAGCTGACGACGGTCGAGCGCGTGGCGCTCTCGCTCGGCGTCCCGCTCTTCCTGCTCAACCACTTCTTCGCGCCGCGCCCGCTCCGCTTCGCGCTCGGCCTCGGCGCGGTCGTGCTTGCCTCCGCGCTCTTCTCCGGCGCGGAGGGGCGGACGCTGCACGCCGCGCGCAACTTCTACGGCACGCACCGCGTCCTCGCCGACGGCGCGGACTCGCTCCACTGGCTGCGCCACGGCAGCACGCTCCACGGCAAGCAGTACACGGACCCGGCGCGCCGCTGCGAGCCGACCTCCTACTACCACCGCGAAGGCCCGCTCGGCTCGGTCTTCGCGGCGCTGCGCGCGCGGACGACCATGGCCGACGTGAAGGTGGGCGGCGTCCCGAACTCCTTCGCGCCGCGCGCGGTCGCCGTCGTCGGCCTGGGCGCTGGGACGACCGCGGCCTACGCGCGCGCGGGCGAGTCGTGGACGTTCTACGAGATCGACCCGGCGGTCGTGCGCGTGGCGCGCGAGCCCGAGTTCTTCACTTACCTCTCGGCGTGCGCGGCCGCGCCGGTCGCGGTCGTCGTCGGCGACGCGCGCCTGCGTCTGCGCGAGGCCGAGAAAGGCGCTTACGACCTCATCGCGCTCGACGCCTTCAGCTCCGACGCCGTGCCCGCGCACCTCCTGACGCGCGAGGCGCTCTCCCTCTACCTCTCGAAGCTCGCGCCCGGCGGCGTGCTGGCCTTCCACGTCTCGAACCGCGCCCTCGAACTCGAACGCGTCGTCGGCGGCGTCAGCGCGGACGCGCGGCTACACGCGCGCATCTTCAACGACGACTACGACCCCGACAAGGAGGGGAACGACGCCGGCCACGACCCCTCGGCGTGGGTGGCCGTCGCCCGCCGCCCGGAAGACCTCGGCGCGCTCGCCTCCGACCCGCGCTGGCTCCCGCTCGACGCCTCGACGCACCGGCTCGAACTCTGGCGCGACGACTTCTCCGACGTCCTCGGCGTCTTCCGCTGGCGCTGAGCCGTCGAGTGGCGAACGGTGAATCGTGAACGGCGGACGGAGAGCCCGCCTTCACCATTCACGATTTACCATTTACCATTCACACATATGCGATCCGTCATCGTCGGCACG
>DASVSK010001164.1:0-1749 GCA_036388135.1 Pyrinomonadaceae bacterium
CGTCGACGGCGCGGCCGTCATCAACCGCGACTCGGAGCTGCTGGCCTTCGGCGTGAAGATAACCCGTAGCGAGGGCGCGCCGCGGGTCGAGCGCGTGACGCTGACCGAGCCGGTCGTCGGCTCGGCCGCCGCGGTCGTCGAGCCCGCGCAGCTCGGCGGGACGCGCCACCTCTCGGCGGCGCAGTTCATCCAGGACCAGCGCGACGCCCTCGCGCTGGTGGCCTCGCAGGACGGGCGCTTCACGGTCTTCGCCTGGTCGCCCTGCGACGGGATGGTTCACGCCCACCGCGTCGAGACGCTCCTGCTCTAACCGCCCACAGGCCCACGTCAGGCCGACGTCAGGCCGACGTCAGGCCGACGACAAACCTAGTAGACGACCCTCGTCTTCAAAGTCGCCTTCGCCTCCCGCAAAATCCTGACGGCCTCGCTTGAGAGCCGCGTGTCAACGTCGAGGATGACGTAGCCGACGCGGTCGTTCGTCTTGAGGTACTGGCCGAGGATGTTGACGCCGCGCGCCGAGAGGCGCGAGTTGATTTCGGCGAGGACGCCGGGGACGTTGCGGTGTATGTGCAGGATGCGGTGCGTGCCGTCCTGCGGCGGAAGGGAGACGGCCGGGACGGTGTGCGAGCCGCTGGAGGTGCCGTACTCAAGGTACTGAATCAGCTTTGAAGAGACGTCGAGGCCGATGCTCTCCTGCGCCTCCTCGGTCGAGCCGCCGATGTGCGGCGTCAGGATCACGTTCGGCAGGTTCTGCAAGACGTTGCGGAACGGGTCGCCGCTCTTCTCCGGCTCTTCGGGGAAGACGTCCACGGCCGCGCCCCCGAGCGCGCCGCCCCCGACGCACCTGCTCAGGGCTTCGAGGTCGACGACGTCGCCGCGGCTGTAGTTGATGAGGAGCGCGCCCGGCCGCATACGCGCGAGCGCCGCCTCGTCGATGAGGTTGCGCGTCGACGAGCCGCCCGGCACGTGAAGCGTGACGACGTGCGACTCGGCGAGCAGCTCGGCGAGGTCGCGCGCCTGCCGCGCGTTGCCGAGCGGGAGCTTCGGCACGACGTCGTAGTAGACGACCTTCATCCCCAGCGCCTCGGCCATCACCGAGACCTGCGAGCCGATGTTGCCGTAGCCGACGATGCCGAGCGTCTTCCCGCGCAGCTCGTAGCTGCCCTTCGCCTCCTTGAGCCAGACGCCGCGGTGCGCCGCCGCGTTCTTGTCCGCGACGCGACGGATGAGCATCACCGCGAGCGCGACGACCAGCTCCGCCACCGAGCGCGTGTTCGAGTAGGGCGCGTTGAAGACGGCCACGCCCGCGGACGTCGCCGCGCGCAAGTCCACCTGGTTGACGCCGATGCAGAAGCAGCCCACCGCGAGGAGCCTGTCGGCCGCGGCCAGAACCTTCTCCGTCACCCTCGTCTTCGAGCGGATGCCGAGGATGTGGACGCCGCGCACGGCCTCGGCCAGCTCGTCTTCGTTCAGAGCGCGCGCGTGCCGCTCGACGCCCGCGTAGCCGCCCTTCACGAACTCTTCCGCCGCCGACGCGCTGACGTTCTCCAGCAGCAGGACTTTTATCCTGTCCCTCGGGTACGAGGTCTCTTCCGTCTTCATGACTCGCTCAGGTTAAAGGGGGCGGCGTCTCCGGCCGCGGGGAAATCCACCTGTGGAAAAGTCGCCTGTGGAAAAAGCCCGCGCGCCGCCTCGCCGCGTGCGACGTCGCCCGAAGCGCCGTCACTCACGCCCCGCGCCGTCGCGGGC
>DASVSK010001165.1:0-5527 GCA_036388135.1 Pyrinomonadaceae bacterium
CGGAGCGCTTCATCGTCGTCACGGCGCACTACGACCACGTCGGCGTGCGCGAGGGGGTGGTCTACAACGGCGCGGACGACAACGCCTCGGGCGTCGCCGTGCTGCTGCAACTGGCCGCGCGCTTCGGCGGCGGCCGGCCGCCCGAGAACTCGGTCATCTTCGCCGCGCTCGACGCGGAGGAGATGGGGCTCCTCGGCGCGCAGGCGCTCGTCAAGCGGCTCCGGGGCGAGAAGCGCGACCTGGCGCTCAACGTCAACATGGACATGGTCAGCCGCAGCGAGCGCGGCGAGCTCTACGTCGCGGGCGCGCACCACACGCCCGCGCTCCGCCCCCTGCTCGAACGCGTCGCGGCGCGCGCGCCGGCCAAGCTCCTGCTCGGCCACGACCGCCCCGAACAGGGGCGCGACGACTGGACGAGCCAGTCCGACCAGTTCCACTTCCACAGGGCGGGCGTCCCCTTCGTCTACTTCGGCGTCGAAGACCACAAGGACTATCACAAGCCCACCGACGACTTCGACGCGCTCAACAGGCCCTTCTTCCTCCACGCCGCCGAGACCATCCTCGACGCCGTCGAGACGCTCGACGCCGAACTCGACGCGGCGGCGGGCGCGCGGCGGAAGCCTTAGCGAAGGCTCGGCGAAGTATTAACGGCGGGGCCGGCTCAGTCCTCCTTCAGTCGCTCGTAGGCTTCGAGGCTGCCGCGGCTGAGGAACATCCTGTCGAAGACGTGCAGGTGCAGCCGCGCGGCGAGCCAGCCGAGCAGTGCCATGCCGACGCCGAAGGCGATGCGGAACAGCGTGTTGCGGAAACGCACGACGCGCACCACGTTCTTCCCGAAGACCATCGTGGCGGCCTGGGTCAGGATGAAGGTCAGGAGCGCGAGGCCGACCGCGCCGACCGTGACGGCCTGGAACACGACGTTGTCGCTCCACGCGATGAAGGCGTAGACGACGAAGGCGGCGGCGGCGAGCCCCAGCACGCCGGCCAGGACTTTGAGCGGCGTGGAGAGCATCCACACCTTGAAGGCCAGGCTTCCGCTGACGCCCAGGAGCCTCTGCACGTGCCTGTATCTCTTGCCCGGCGCGCGCATGCCGCCTTCGACGGCGAGGAACTTCCACGCCTCGGGCCGCGCGGGCTCCCTGAACCCTTCGACGCACTTCTGGCGGAAGGCCACCTCGGTCATCCGGTAGCCGCTCGTCATCAGCGTGTAGGCTTCGACGTCGGAGAAGGAGTCGAGGTCGGTGCGGACGGCGGCCAGTTGCCCCTGGATGGCCTTCGCGATGCCGTAGCCCGTGAGCGGGCCACGCCGGTAGGCGGGGCGCGAGTCGTCGGAGGCGTCGAACGGGTCCTGGCAGTCGACCCAGTCGACGGGGTCGACGTCGAGGTCGCTCTTGAGGTGGACGAACATGAAGCCGCGCAGCAGCGCCGAGCGCTTGCGCGCGCTCAGGTCGTCGAACTGCGCGGCGCGGACGCGCGCCTGCACGATGTCCATCGAGCGCAGCGGCACGCCGAGCAGCCCGCGGCTCGGGTCGTTCTGCGACCCCATCTGGCCGCTCCCGTCGCTAATCAGAATCACGTTGCAGTCCTGTTCGAGCAGCCCGCCGACGCCCTGGTTGTCGCACGTCCCGCCGTCGACGAGGCGGACGGTGCGCTCGGGGTAGAGCCCTTCAAACACTATCGGCTCGAAGAGCCCCGGCACGCACGACGAGGCGGCGACGGCGTGGCCCAGGCGCACGCGCTTGTGCCGGTCGGGGGCCTCCCAGTAGTACATGCGCCGGTAGCGGTCGTTGCCGTCGATGGAGCTGTCGATGCCCGCGGGCGGCTCGCCCATCCAGGCGGCGGTGAACTGCCAGGTGTGCCCCGTGTTGAGCGTCGCCGCGTTGAGGATGAGCACGGGCGCTTTCGCCACGCGCTGCCAGTTCTGGTTCTTGGGCGAGAAGTTCTCGGGCTCGCCCGCCGGCCTGATGAACAGGTCGTTGATCCAGCGCTCGCCGTCCCCCTCGCCGTCGCGGACGCGCGAGAAGATGTCGCGCTCGTATAGCTCGCCCACGCGCATCGTGCGCGAGTAGCCGGGCAGGAAGACCATCTTGAGGTTGGTCAGGGGCTCGGCGGCGACGCGCGTGCGGACGTTGGTCTGCACGCCCCGCAGGAAGTCGTCCTGGATGCGGCGGACGATGTCGACGTAGTCCTCGCGCGTGATCTCTTTGTCGGCCTTCGTCTGGAGCAGGCGGCGGACTTCGAGGTAGTAGTGCGCGCCGATGACCGAGCCGCCCGAGACGCAGGACAGGACTTCGACGCGGCGGAGCACGTCGAGTTCGGCCAGCTTCGCCAGCACCCCGATGTGGTAGAGCGAGGCGCGGAAGCCGCCGCCCGACAGCCCGAGCCCGATCTTCCCGATGAAGGCGCTGCTGACGGCGGCCGTGTGCTCGCCGAAAACTTCCTTCAGCGCGCGCCACGCGCGCGAGGTCTCAAGCTCGGCCTCGGTCACGCCCGGCCTGCTTTGCAGCCGCGCCAGCGCGGCGAGCTGCCTCACGGTCGTCTCGCGCTCCCACTCGGGCGGCTCCGCCTCGGCCAGCCCGCGCCGCAGCCAGTGGACGGCCCTCGCGTAGTAGCCTTTGTAATCTTCGTGATTCACGTCCTCCGGGTCTAAAGGCCCCAGCCCGAAGCACGCCTCGGCGACCGTGCTGTAGAACCACCACTTGCCCTGAAGCCAGTCGGTCTCGGGGAGGTCGACGAGCGGCGCGACCTTATCGATGATGTCTTCGCGGATGAGCCGGGCGCGCTCGCGGCGCTGGCGCGCGCTCTCCGACCCGACGTCGGCCTTTTCGGCCTCCTCCTCTTCGAGGTGCGCCAGCAGGTCGAGGACGAAGGCGGCGTTGATGCCCGTGTAACCCTGGTCGTTCTCCGCGCCCTCGGCGTAGCCGCGCAGGTAGTAGAAGAGCGAGCGTTCGAGCTGCCGCCGCTGGCGGTCGATCTCGAACCTGCGTTTGTAGATGGCCCCGGCGATGCCGAGCGTCTCCTGGTTCCTCGTCGCGTCGAGCTCCTCGCAGACGGGCAGGAGTTCGAGCGCGCGGTCGAGGCGCGAGTCGGCGGGCAAGTCCATGTCCTTGTAGGTGCAGACCGCGGCCTTCTGATGAATCAGGAGCTTCAGCCCCTGGTCTTTGTTGATGGTGGGGTCGAGCATCGCGCGGCCGAGGACGCGCCGCGCGAGCGTGAAGGACTTAGACTCCATCAGCTCCTTCGCGAGCCGGAGCATCTCGGCGGGCGGGGGCGGGCTCTCGCCGCGGAGCAGGCGTCTGGCCCACCCCTCCTGCGCGCGCGCGCGGACGGAGCGCGCGAGGGCGGGCGACTCGTTCGCCTTCAGCGCCTCGGCGAGCGCGAGCATCTCTTCGTACGTCGGCTCGCCCTCGCCGCGCAGGACGCGGCCGGCTCTCTCCTCGATTTCGGTCTGGCTCATCGGCTGCACCTCTTCGGCAGTCCCCGAGGGGGGTGTGTATAAAAGCGCGTGTTTTAATCTTTTAATCTTAGGCCGGAGTCCGAGACGACCCGGACGCGGGGCCGCTTCCGGCGGGAGGGCTTGTCGTGAGTGCGACGACAGCGGCGTCGAAACGTCGTGGCTTATACACTTGACCATCCGGCGGTGTCAATGAAATTCTGTCGGGAGGAGAGTGCGTGCGCGCGCCGGCGCGCGGGCGCGAATCGGCCGAAGGGATCGGATGCTTGTGGACTCATTGCTGACCGCGACGGAGGTGCGGGTCGTCGGCTCGCTCGTCGAGAAGCAGGTGACGACGCCGGACTACTACCCGCTGACGTTGAACGCGCTGGTGCACGCGTGCAACCAGATTTCCAACCGCGACCCCGTCGTGCAGTACGGCGAGCAGGAGGTGGCCAACGCGGTCGAATCCCTGCGCGGCAGGAACCTCGTCTACATCTTCTACGGCGCTGACAGCCGCGTCCCGAAGTACAAACACATGGCGCGCGAGGTCTTCGGGCTCTCGCCGCCGGAGCTGGCCGCGCTGTGCGTGCTGATGCTGCGCGGGCCGCAGACGGTGGGCGAGGTGCGCGGCCGGACGGGGCGGCTCCACGAGTTCGCAGACCTGCGCGAGGTCGAGGAGACGCTCGAAGGGCTGGCGCGCAGGGACGAGCCGCTCGTCACGAAGCTCCCGCGGCAGGCCGGGCGCAAGGAGGCGCGCTACGCGCACCTGCTCTCGGGCGCGCCCGCCGTCGAGGAGGAGCCCGAGGGGCAGGCGGCGACCGCCCCGCCGCGCGCCTCCGCCGCGCGCGCGGGCGAGGGCGAGCGGGTCGCGCGGCTCGAAGCCGAGGTCGAAGCCCTGCGCGGCGAGCTGGCCGAGATGCGCCTCCGGTTCGACGAGTTCCGCAAACAGTTCGAGTAGCGCCGCCGCCGCCGGGGGAGGCGGCCGACTTAAAGGTCAGGACGAACACAACGCTTGCGCCGCGACGCCAAACTCGAACGCGACTTCTACACGCGCGCGGACACGCTGACGGTCGCGCGCGAGCTGCTGGGGAAGCGGCTGGTCGTGCCGTCCGGTGCCCGGAGTCGTGTGTCGGGGCGCATCGTCGAGGTGGAGGCTTACCTCGGCGCGGAGGACAGGGCGGCGCACTCTTTCGGCGGGCGGCGCACGCGCCGCACCGAGACGATGTTCGCCGTCGGCGGCACGGCCTACGTCTTCTTCGTCTACGGCATGCACCACCAGTTCAACGTCGTCACGGGCCCCGAGGGGCTGCCGCACGCCGTCCTCGTCCGCGCCGTCGAGCCGGAGGAGGGTGTCGAGTCGATGAAGGGGCGGCGACCCGTCACGAAGGAGCGCGAGCTAACGTCCGGGCCCGGCAAGCTCTGCCGCGCGCTGGGGCTCGACCTCTCCTTCGACGGCGCAGACCTGACGGGGCGGCGCGTCTGGCTAGAAGAGACGGGCGCGAAGCTCAGTCCCGACGACATCGCCTCCGGCGCGCGCATCGGCGTCGCCTACGCGGGCGAGGACGCGCTCAAGCCCTGGCGCTTCTGGGTGAAGGGCAACCAGTACGTCAGTAAGAAGTAGGCAGTAGGGAGTAGACAGTAGTCAGTAGACAGTAGTCAGTAGAAAGACTTTCTTATAACGTGTCGTCCTGATGCTGACGTCAGTGCGCTCCTGCGAACCCTATTGACTACTGACTACTGTCTACTGCCTACTGTCTACTGCCCACTGTAATGAGGTGTAGAGTTTGCGGGTTACTTTTCTGGGAACGAGCGCGGGGGTGCCGACGCGCGCGCGCAACGTCTCGTGCGTGGCGCTGAGGCTGCCGCAGCGCGGCGAGGTCTGGCTCTTCGACTGCGGCGAGGGCACGCAGCACCAGTTGCTGCGCAGCGACCTCAACATCAGCCAGGTCACGCGCGTCTTCGTCACGCACATGCACGGCGACCACGTCTACGGGTTGATGGGGCTTCTGGCGACCTGCGGCATGGCGGGGCACGCGCGCGGCGTCTCGGTCTACGGCCCGCGCGGCATCGAGGAGTACGTCCGCGAGGTGA
>DASVSK010001166.1:0-3006 GCA_036388135.1 Pyrinomonadaceae bacterium
TCATAAAACCTGTTCCGCTTACTTATTCGGGAGACAAAGGCGTGCCCGGCTCGGTCTCTAATACGCCGACGCCGCGCCTAATGTTTACACGAAAATAGAGGCCGCGGGGCCGGCGGCCGTTAGCCGTCCGGGGAGGTTTTCGCGGGGGTTCGCGCGGCTCAGGCGTCTTCGGCGAGGCGGATGCCGGCGAAGGCGATGCGGAAGTGGCGGCGGAAGAAGTTGCGGAAGGAGGCGCGGAGCACCGACGGGCCGGTGGCCCACGAGCCGCCCTTGAGGACGCGGTGGTCGCCGTCGAACCAGGTCTCGGAGTACTCGGGGTAGGGGAAGGGCTCGAAGCCGGGGTAGCCCTCGAAGGGCGTCGAAGTCCACTCCCAGACGTTGCCCGTCATGTCGTAACAGCCGTAGGGGCTCGCCCCCGCGGGGAGGCTGCCGACGGGGGTCGTGCCCCAGAAGCGGAGTCCGAAGTTGCAGACACGCTGGGAGGGCGCGGCGTCGCCCCAGGCGAAGCGGCGCTTCGCGCCCGCCCGCTCGTCCCATGAGGCGGCCTTCTCCCACTCGGCCTCCGCGGGCAGGCGCGCGCCGCGGAAGCGCGCGTAGGCTTCGGCCTCGTACCAGCTCACGCCCGTCACGGGGAGCCGCGGCGCGAGCGGGCCCTCGCCGAACATACGCCGCTCGCGCCAGCCCGAGCCCTCGCGCCGCCAGTAGAGCGGGTGCGCCCAGCCCTCGCGCACGCGCCACCCCCAGCCCTCCTCGCTCCAGAACTCGCGCCGCCCGTACCCGCCCTCGTCGACGAAGTGTCGGTACTGCTCGTTGCTCGTCGGCAGGCGGTCTATCTTAAAAGCCGGGACGAAGACCTCGCGCGCGGGCAGCTCGTTGTCGTAGGCGAACGCGCCCGGCGTCGCGCCCGAGAGGAACGTGCCCGCCGGGACCTCGGCCGCGCCGCCGTGCGGCGGCGGGCCGTGTTCGGGCCAGAGGTACTCCTCGGGCACGCCGACGCCCGCGGGGAGTCCGGCGGGGCGCGACTTCTTCGAGGGGTCGAGCAGGTGGAAGAGGTAGGCCAGCGTCTCCTGGTGCTGCTGCTCGTGTTCGAGGACGAGGCGGAAGAGGTAGCCGTCCGACTTGAGCGGGTCGGCCTCGCGGAAGTCGGAGCGCCCGAGGTGTTCGAGCGCGGAGGCGCGCACGCGCCGGAGGTAGTCTTCCATCTCGCGCCGCGTGGGCAGGTCCTTCGACTCCTCGCGCGGCGTCCGGATGGGGTCGAAGACGCGCTCGTAGGCCGCGTCGGGCGCGGGCAGGCCCTGCGCCTTTTGCAGCAGCCAGTAAGCCTCGAAGACGCCGATGTGCGCGAGGTGCCAGATGAGCGGCCGGTAGCCGAAGCCGGGGCTGAGGTGCAGCTCGGCCTCGTCGGCGAGGTCGAAGATGCGGAGCGTGTCGGCGCGCGCCTCTTCGAGCGCCCGCGCGAGTTGTTCGGCCCGTTCGTCCATGCGTTCTCCGTTCAGGAAGTAGACAGTAGTCAGTAGTCAGTAGAAAACCCTTCGGAGCCGAGCGGCCAGCGTGAAAGCGACAGCGCCCGCTAAGCGGAGCCTACTGACTACTGACTACTGTCTACTGACTACTTCCCAAGCGTGTGCGGCGGCGTACGCGATGGTTTATCATAACAGTTGTTTTCGAGGAGAGTCAGAACCCGACGATGCCTCATTCGGCAAGCGAGCAGGGCGAGCGCCTGCGCCTTCACAGGCTGACGGCCGAGGTCGCCGACGACTTCGCCGAGGACGTGCGGCGCGGGCTGACGTCGCGGCCGAAGCGGCTCCCGCCGAAATACTTCTACGACGAGCTGGGCTCGCAGCTCTTCGACGCCATCTGCCTGCTGCCGGAATATTATTTGACGCGCGCCGAGAGCGAAATCTTCGAGCGCCACGCGCGAGAGATAGTCGGGGCGGCGCGCGAGGGCGCGGGGCGCGTCACGCTCTTCGAGCTGGGGTCCGGGAGCGCGTCGAAGACGCGCCGCATCATCGACGCGCTGCTCGCGTCGCAGACGAGTCTCACCTACGTCCCCGTCGACATCTCCCCGGCGGCGCTCGAAGCGAGCGCGCGCGCGCTGCTCGGCGGCTACGAAAACTTGAGCGTGACGGCCTACGCCGCCGACTACGACGGCGCGCTCCCGCGGCTCGGCGAGAGCCGCGAGGAGGGGAGCCGCGCGCTCGTCCTCTTCCTCGGCTCGAACATCGGCAACTTCGACCGCGGCGAGGCGCGCGCCTTCCTCGGCCGCCTGCGGGGCGTGCTGCGCGCGGGCGACCGCCTGCTCCTCGGCGCGGACTTGAAGAAGGAGGCGGGCGCGCTCGAAGCCGCCTACGACGACCCGCTCGGCGTCACCGCCGCCTTCAACCTCAACCTGCTCGCGCGCATCAACCGCGAGTTGGGCGCGGACTTCCGCTTGCGCGACTTCCGCCACCTCGCGCTCTACGACGAGCCGGAGGGGCGCGTCGAGATGCACCTTGAGAGCGCGCGCGAGCAGGCCGTCCGCGTCGGCGCGCTCGGCCTCGACGTCGGCTTCGGCGCGGGCGAGCGCATACACACGGAGAACTCCTACAAGTATTCGCTCGACGAGCTGTCCGCCCTCGCCGCCGAGACCGGCTTCTCCCGCGCGCGCACATGGCTCGACTCCGGCGGGCGCTTCAGCAGCAACCTCTTCGTCGCCTCGGGCGACGAAACGCGGAAGGACGAGCGTCGAACGGCGGCCTGAAGGACGTGCCGCCTTCAGTTCGTCATTCATCATCCCGAGTTCACCGTTTCTCCCTATGACTCAGCGCACCACAAGGACGAGCGGCGAGGGCTTCCCGCTTCTGACCGACCCGGTTACGAGCGAGTCGGTGCCGCTCTTCGTCGAGAACCTGCGGCGGGGCGAGAAGCCGCGCGCGGAGTGGATGTGCGGGGCCGAGTTCGAGCTGTTCGGCTACGACCGCGCGCGCGGGTTCGAGCGCATCGACGCCGCGCAGGTCGAGAGCGTGC
>DASVSK010001167.1:0-1784 GCA_036388135.1 Pyrinomonadaceae bacterium
GAGAGAGTTCTCGACCGCGAACTGGCCGCGGTCAATGGTGCGGGACTTCAACTCACTCAACACGTTATCGGTTGTATAGAGGTATCTAATCTCGACCTCCCCCGGCGCGCCGCCCCTCCTCTCCAGATACGTTCCGAGGGCCTGCTCGTTGAAGCTGCCGACGCCCCCTTGAATGCCGATAGTTAATCTTTTTGTCATGCTCTTTTGAGGTCGAATGGTTCCAACCGCCGCGTGGGTTCATGGCATAACGGCGCGGTGAGAAAGCCCGTCGCCCGTCCGGAGTGAGCGCGTTGGCTATTATGGGCCAATTCAGTCTCTTCGTGAATACTTTTGCGACCGGGGCGACGGGCCCGAGCAACCGCGGGTCCTCGCCGCTCCCGAGGGGCAGGGAGGGCCGGAGGAAAAAAATGACATCAGCCCACCGTCCGGCTAAATTACCCGCACACCGGGGACACCTCCCTTTCGAGAACTGTCGTCCCCTCTCTCCCGACAGCTCTGCTCCTCGAATGCTTTATGACCTCACCGGACGACAAACAATTCAGGGTACAAAATGAGTCCGGGGCTGAGTCCGGGCCGCGTCCGCGGATCAGGACCGGGAAGATTTTCATCAGCTATTGCCACGTCGACAGCGCAGGCCACACCGGGCACATACACGAAAAGCTCGCCAGCCACTTCGGCCGCGACCGCATCTTCCGGGACGTGGACAACCTCCCCGCCGGCATCCGTTTCGACCAACACATCCAGGAGCTGCTCAACTCCTGTAGCGTCATGCTCGCCGTCATCGGCCGTTACTGGCTCACGCCCTGCGGCGAGGGGCAAAACCGCTTAGAGCCGCCGCGAGGCTGGGTGCGGACCGAAATCGCCACCGCGCTCCGGCTCGGCGTGCCCGTCATCCCCGTCCTGGTACACGGTGCGACGATGCCGAAGCCGGAGGACCTGTCCGACGAGCTGGCGAACCTCGTCTACTGGCAGGCAGTCGAAATCAGGGACAAGAACTTCCAACACGACGTCGAACAGCTAATCAGGGCCGTGACGGAGATCATCTCGGCGACGCGCATCGACCGCTATAAGATCGGGCGACGCCTCGGCGGGGGGCGCTCGGGCGAGGTCTTCTACGCCGAGGACACACTGGGTATGGGGCGCACCGTCGCCCTCAAGAAGTTGCACCCGCACGTCATACAGGACGAGCGGGTGCGGCGCGATTTCGAGCGGTACGCCCGCGCCGTCTGCGACCTCGACAACCCCAACATCCTTCGGACTTACGACATCGGTAAAACTCAAGATTCCTGCCCTTTTATCGTCACGGAATATTTCCAGGGGGAGACGTTGCGCCGGCGTATGTCGGCGGGCCCCGTCAGGCTGCTCGACGCGGTGCGCATCGCGCGCAGGGTGGCCGAGGCCCTCTCGGCGGCGCACAAGGCCGGGGTTATTCACGGCGACATCCGGCCCGAGAACATTATGGTCAACGCGGACAACCGCGTGAAGGTCTTCGACTTCGGCCTGGCCGGGCTGACCGACCAACTCCCGCCGGGGAGCCCGCTGGCGCTCGCCGAGTCGCCCGACGCGACGCGCCTCGAAGCGAGAATCAACAACTACAGGTCGCCGGAGCGGCTGCGCGGCGAGCCGGGCGACGAGCGCGCGGACATCTGGGGTCTAGGCATCATGCTCCACGAGATGGTCGCCGAGCGGCTCCCGTTTGACGGACCGAATGCAGCCGAAGTGTGCGCCGCGATCCTCAGCGGCCGCGAGCTGTCGCCGTCCTTCCACACGGGCGAGGGCGAGAT
>DASVSK010001168.1:0-5132 GCA_036388135.1 Pyrinomonadaceae bacterium
CCCTTATAACTCTCGCCGGGTTGCCGGCGACGACCGCGCCCGCTGGTACGCTCTTCGTCACGACCGCGCCCGCGCCGACGACGGCGCGCTCGCCGATTTCGAGGCCGCAGAGGATGGTGGCGTTGCTGCCGATGGATGCGCCGCGGCGGACGACCGTGCGTTCGAGCTTCCAGTCGGCCTCGGTCTGCGGCGAGCCGTCGGCGCGCGTGGCGCGCGGGAGCCGGTCGTTGGTGAACATCACGCCGTGGCCGACGAAGACCTCGTCCTCTATCTCGACGCCCTCGCAGATGAAGGTGTGGCTCGAAATCTTGCAGCGCGCCCCGACCGAAGCGCCCTTCTGTATCTCGACGAAGGTGCCGATGCGCGTCTCGTCGCCGACGCGGCAGCCGTAGAGGTTGACGAAGGCGTAGACCTTGACGTCGCGCCCCAGCTCGACGTCCGGCGCGATGCGGCAGAACTCGCCCGCCATCAGCGCCCGCCGGGGCGCTCGCCCGCGGCCGCCGCCTCGGCCCCCTCGGGCGCGCCGTCCTCGTCGCTGGAGTAGTAGCCCGAGTAGTAGCCCGAGTAGTAGTAGTAGTCCGTCCCCTCCATCTTCACGTTGTTGAGGACGATGCCGAAGATGTGCGCGCCGACGTCCTGCAACTGCTGCTTGGCGCGGCGCACGGTCGCGCGCGACGAGCGGCCGCCGTGGACGACGAGCATCACGCCGTCGACCATCGTCGAGAGGATCGAGGCGTCGGTGAAGGAGATGGCCGGCGGCGAGTCGATGACGATGTGCGTGAAGTTCTCCGCCAGCACGTAGAGCAGCTTACGCATCTCGTCGGAGCCCAGCAGCTCGGCCGCGTTGGGCGGGACGGGGCCCGAGGGGATGACCTTGAGGTTCGGCAGCTTGTCGTAGGTCTGCACCAGCTCGGAGACGTTCGAGTCGCCCGAGAGGTAGTTCGTCACGCCGCGCGTGTTACCCAGCCCGAAGTGCGCGTGGACGCGAGGCCGCCGCAGGTCGCAGTCGAGGACGAGGACGTCCGCGCCCGTCTGCGCCAGCATCGTGGCGATGTTGACGACCGTCGTCGTCTTGCCCTCCGACGGCTGGCTCGAAGTGACGAGGATGGTCTTGGGCGGCTGGCCCGCCGAGGAGAGCAGGAGCGACGTGCGCAGGTGGCGGTAGGCCTCGGCCACTGGCGAGCGCGCGTCGTCGATGAGCGCGAGCGCGGTGTTCGCGCCCGGCTCCGGCTCCGGCGCGCCGCGCCCGAGCAGCCGCCTCGCCTCGCGCGGCGCGGGGATCAGCGCCAGCGTCGGCAGGTGCAGGTGGCGGTCGACGTCCTCCACCGACTTGAGCGTGTCGTCGAGGTAGTCGAGCAGGAAGGCGAGGCCGATGCCGACGACCAGCGAGAGCAGGAAGGCGATGATGATGTTGCGCATGCGGGGCGGCCCGATGGGCTCGCGCGGCGTGCGCGCCTCCTCGACGGTCGAGACGTTGTTGGTGCGGTCGCTCGACGTGACCTGCAACTCGCGCTGGCGCTGGAGGTAGGTCTGGTAGAGCTGCTTGTTGGTCTCGATGCGCTGGTTGAGGTCGGAGAGCCCCCGCTCCGAGACGCTCTGCGCGTTGGCCGTGCCCTGCTCGGAGAAGTAGGAGGTGCGCAGCTTCTCCTCCTTGTCCTTCGCCGAGTCGTAGCGGTTCTTCATCCCGGCGATGACCTCGTCGGGCTGCTTCTCCAGGTCGGCCTTGAGCTTCTTGATCTGCTCGTCGATCCTCTTGACCGCGGGCCACTCCGGCGTGTAGGTGACGATGAGCGCGGCGCGCTGCTCCTCAAGCTCCGAGATGCGCGCGCGCAGCTTGTTGATGTTCTCGTTCTTCTGCACCTCGGGGATGGCCCAGATGCCCGCGGTGTTGCGCGTCCGGATCGCGTTGCTGTAGGCCGACTCGGCCTCCTTGCGGTCGGCCTCGGCCGCCTGGAGCTGCGAGCTGTAGGTGGTGAGCCGCACCTCGGTCAGGTTCTGCCCCGGCTTGGTGCCGAGCGGCAGGCCGCTGCGCCGCATGGCCGCGAGCAGCTCCTGCTGGTCGCGCGCGATCTGCGACTGTAGCTCGACGATCTGGTTGCCGAGCAGCGTGTTGGCGCGGTCGGCCCCGGCCGTCTCGTCGAGGATGTCGTTCTCGCGGAAGACGACGGCCAGCGTGTTGACGACGTTGGAGGCGATCTGCGGGTCGGTGTGCGTGAAGCTGATGTTGACGAGGTTGGTGCGCTCGATGGGGTCGACGGTCAGGTTCTCGCGCAGCGTGTCCTCGAAGGGTTCGAGCTTCTGCGCCTGCTCGGGCGTGAGCTGGTCTACGCTCAGCTCGGCCTCGCTGAGGACGGGCACGGCCCCGGCGTCCGGCTTAGGGGCCTCCTTCGGCTTCTCGCGCGTGATGATGCGGCGCATCCCGGCGATGATGCCGGTGCCGCGGTTCGCGCCGAGGAAGGCGGGGTTGTTCTGGAGGTCGAGCCGCATGATG
Source organism: Pyrinomonadaceae bacterium (assembly GCA_036388135.1). Classification (GTDB taxonomy): domain Bacteria; phylum Acidobacteriota; class Blastocatellia; order Pyrinomonadales; family Pyrinomonadaceae; genus QHXN01. Next base: position 2,492 of record DASVSK010001168.1, read on the forward strand.
ACCTGGCGCGCCAGCTTCTGCGTCTTGAGCTTGGCGAGCTGGGTGTTCCAGTAGTTCGGGTCGTTGGCGCGGATGACGAGGTCGCCGGCGCGCCCCGTCGTCAGCACGCTCCGCGAACGCTGCTCGATCTGAATCTGCGTCGCGGCCTGGTAGACCGAGGGCAGGCGGTACATCTGGATGGCGACCAGGCTGGTGATGACCACCATCAGGCTGAGGATGAGCCACTTGCGCTTGAGCACGACGGCGAGGTACTCGCGCAGGTGCGCGGGCTCGGCCGAGGCGACGGCCACGGGCGGGGCGACGCCGACGGGCGGCGCGGCGAGGTCGCGCAGCGGGCGGTCGAGCGTCTCGGGGGAGAGCGGCAGCAGGCGGTTATCTTGCGACATCATATTTCTTAAATCTCTTCCAGCGTCAGGGGCGGAGAAACGGTAAAACCTGCGTGTGCGGGCTGTTTCCGAACGCGTAATGATAGCAGAGACCCGCGCGGAGGCAAACCGGGAGGGAAGAAGACGGTAGGCGGCAGGCGGTAAACAGTAGTCAGTAGACAGTAGTCGACATGCTCCGCTCCGCGGACGTCGACGCCGAGACTCGAATGGTTCGCCGGCGAAGGTTTTTCTACTGGCTACTGACTACTCTCTACTTGCTCATCCCCGCGAACTCGCCGAGCGCCTCGCGCCAGTCGCGCAGGGGGCGGAGGCCGATGGCTTCGGAGAGCAGGCAGCGCAGGCGCGAGTTGCGCGGCCGCGGGGCGGGGCGCTTGAGCGAGTCCATCAGGACGCCCTCGACCTCGACGCCCTCGACGCCCGCGGCCTCGACCGCCGCGCGCGCGAAGCCCTCGAAGCTCGTCCCCTCGCCGGCGTTGACGACGTGGTAGACGCCGGGCAGGTCGGACTCGGCCAGCTCGCGCAGCCGCGCCGCCAGGTCGGGCGCGTAGGTGGGCGTCCCCCAGGAGTCGGAGATGGCCTTCAGGCGCTCGCCGCGCCGCGCGCGCGCGACCGCCGTGGCGAGGAAGTTCCGCCCGCCGGGGCCGAAGACCCAGCCCGTGCGCACGACCGAGGTGCGCGCCGAGGCGACCTGAGCGCGCCGCTCGCCTTCGAGCTTGGCCGCGCCGTAGGCGCTCGCCGGGTGCGGGTCGTCGCGCTGCGTGTAGAAGCCCGACTCCTTGCGCCCGTCGAAGACGTAGTCGGTCGAGACGGTGACGAAGGAGGCCGAGGCGAGACGGCTCGCCGTCGCCAGCACCTCGACGCCCTGCGAGTTGACGAGGAAGGCGCGCTGCGGGTCTAGCTCGCACCCGTCGACGTCCGTCCACGCCGCGCAGTTGATGACCGCCTCCGGCCTCAGCCGCCCGAAAGCCTCGCGCGCCGCGCGCTCGTCCGTGATGTCAAGCCCCTCGCGGTCGAAGGCGAAGACCTCGTCGCCGCGCGCCCGGCACTGCTCCGCCAATACCGCGCCGACCATCCCGCCCGCGCCGGTGATTAAGATTCGCATAAAATCAGTAGACAGTAGTCAGTAGACAGTAGTCAGTAGGAAGACCTGTATCAGCCGGCGGACAGTAGTCAGTAGAAAAACCTTCGTCAGCGAATGGTCAGCCTGAAAGCGTCAGCGCCCGTTAAGCGGAGCCTACTGACTACTGTCTACTGACTACTGTCTACTCCTCAAACCGTCCCGTACTGTTGGGCGTAGTAATCCCTGTAGGCCCCGCTGCGGGTGCGCGCCACCCAGTCGGCGTTCTCCTCGTACCAGCGGATGGTCTTGGCGAGCCCCGACTCCCAGGTCTCGCGCGGCCGCCAGCCCAGCTCCGTCTCTATCTTCGCTGGGTCGATGGCGTAGCGCATGTCGTGGCCGGGGCGGTCTTTGACGAACTTGATGAGCGTGCGCGGCTTGCCCAGCGCGTCGAGGACGGACTCGGCGACCTCAAGGTTGCGCCGCTCGTTGCGCGCACCGACGTTGTAGACCTCTCCCGCGCCGCCCTTCAGCATCACGTCGAGGATGGCGCGGCAGTGGTCTTCGACGTAAATCCAGTCGCGCACGTTGCGCCCGTCGCCGTAGACCGGGATGCTCTGGTCGGCGAAGGCGTTCGAGAGCACCAGCGGCAGAAACTTCTCGGGGAACTGGCGCGGGCCGTAGTTGTTGCCGCAGCGCGTGATGACCACGTCGAGCCCGTGCGTGTGGTGCGCGGCGCGGCAGAGGTGTTCGGCCCCCGCCTTCGAGGCCGAGTAGGGGCTGTTCGGCTCGAACGGCGAGTCCTCGGTGAAGTAGGCGTCGTCGCGGTCGGGCAGGCTCCCCATCACCTCGTCCGTCGAGACCTGCACGAAGCGCCGGACGCCGCGGGCGCGCGCCGCGTCCAGGAGCACCTGCGTCCCCAGCACGTTGGTGCGGATGAACTCGCCGGCCGAGTGGATGCTGCGGTCGACGTGCGACTCGGCGGCGAAGTTGACCAGCGCGTCCGCGCCCTCTTCGAGCGCCGCGAGCACGGCGTCCTTGTCGCAGATGTCGCCGCGCACGAAGCGGTGGCGCTCGTCCGTGACGTCCTTCAGGTTGTCGGGGTTCCCGGCGTAGGTCAGCGCGTCGAAGTCGACTATCCGGCAGCCCGGCATCTCTTCGAGCAGGAGTCTGACGAAGGCCGAGCCGATGAAGCCCG
>DASVSK010001169.1:0-7060 GCA_036388135.1 Pyrinomonadaceae bacterium
AAGACCCCGCGCCCCCGCGTCCCGTGTTGAGGTTGTTCTCGCCTACGCGCCGGCGGACTTGGACTGATCCTGGAGGCGCTTCTTCTCCTCCTCCATCCGCGCGCCGAGCTGGTTGATCTCCTCCTCGCTCAGCACCTGGCGGGCCTTCTGGAACATCTCGCCCTCCTCCTCCTCGACGTGGTGCTCGACGTTCTCCTGGAGCACCTTGAGCTTGGCCGTCCACTGCTCGGTGTCGACGGGGACGGACTCCAGCTCCTTGAGGAGTATCTTGACGACGTGGTGCTCCTCGAAGCCTTCGAGCACAAGCTCGCGCGTCTCGGCGGCCTGCTTGATGGCCGGGTAGAAGATGGTCTCCTCGACCCGCGTGTGGACGTCCAGCTCGTCGCGGAGCTTGGCGAATAGCTCGGTGCGCGTCTTCTCGGCGCGCTCGGTCGTCGGCTCAAGTTGTTGGAATATCCCGGAAACCTTCTGGTGGTCTTCTTTGAGCAGTTGAAAAGCGTTCATCTGTCCTCCTCCTGATTGTCAGTTCTGTCTCGCCCTTGAACTATAACCATACGTGAAAAGTGCCTGATGCGGTTAACACTCAATCCCGGTGCCAAGGGGGGCCGGGGGTCGGGTGACGGGGTTTTGGGGGACGGGAAAAGCGGCTTGCCCTGACCGACCACGGCCCCTAACCCCAGACCCCTCCTCCTGTAGTAAACTCGACACTTCGGAGCGCAGCCGATGGCAAACGGGAAAGACATCTCGGCGGACACGGCGGCCGCCCGCGGCGGGGCGGCGGAGGAGTCCGCGTCCGTGCAGCCGACGCACTACCACTCGCACCTGGAGGCGGAGGAGCCTTCGCGCGCCGGCGCGACGCCGACGCCGACCGACGAGGGCGCGTCGACGCCCTCGCGCGTGCGCGCGCAGCCGCCGGAGGAGTTCACGGGCGGGGAGTTCACAGGCGCGTCGGAGGTCTCGGGCGGGCTCGGGGCCGTGTGGTCGGCGACCAGGCACATCGTGCGCGAGGCGGGCGTGGTGCGCGGCGCGCGCACGCTCCTGAAGGTCAACCAGAAGGACGGCTTCGACTGCCCCGGCTGCGCGTGGCCCGACCCGGACGGCGAGCGCTCGCACGCCGAGTTCTGCGAGAACGGCGCGAAGGCCGTCGCCGAGGAGGCCACGACGCGGCGCGTCACCCCCGAGTTCTTCAAGGAGTGGAGCGTGGCCGACCTCTCGCGCAAGTCCGACTACTGGCTCGGCAAGCAGGGGCGCATCACGCAGCCCGTCGTGCTGCGCCGCGGCGCGACGCACTACGAGCCGGTCGGCTGGGACGAGGCTTTCAAGCTCGTCGCCGACGAGCTGAACGCGCTCGACTCGCCAGACGAGGCGGCCTTCTACACGTCGGGCCGCACGTCGAACGAGGCGGCGTTCCTCTACCAGCTCTTCGTCCGCCAGTTCGGCACGAACAACCTGCCCGACTGCTCGAACATGTGCCACGAGTCCTCGGGGCGCGCGCTCACGGAGACCATCGGCGTCGGCAAGGGCACCGTCACGCTCGACGACTTCCAACTCGCCGACTGTATCTTCATCATCGGGCAGAACCCGGGCACGAACCACCCGCGCATGCTCTCGACCCTGCGCGCCGCGAAGAGGCGCGGCTGCCGCATCGTCCACGTCAACCCCCTGCCCGAGGCGGGGCTCGCGCGCTTCAAGCACCCGCAGCACCCGGCCGACCTGCTCGGCGGCGGCACGGAGCTTTCCGACCTCTTCCTGCAAGTCCGCGTCAACGGCGACGTGGCGCTCCTGAAAGGCTTGATGAAGGAGGTGCTGGAGGAGGAGGCGCGCAGGCCGGGCGAGGTGCTCGACCGCGAGTTTATCGAAGAGAAGACGCACGGCTTCGACGAGTTCACGCTCGCGCTCGGGGCGGCCGACTGGGACGATCTGGTCGAGCAGAGCGGCGTCGCGCGCGAGCAGATGCGCGAGGCGGCCGAGATTTATATCGGGTCGGAGCGCGCCATCGTCTGCTGGGCGATGGGGCTGACGCAGCACAAGAACGCGGTCGCCAACATACAGGAGATAGTCAACCTGCTGCTCTTGCGCGGCAACCTCGGCCGCCCCGGCGCGGGCGCGTGCCCCGTACGCGGCCACTCCAACGTGCAGGGCGACCGCACGATGGGCATCTGGGAGCGGCCGGCCGACACCTTCCTCGACGCGCTCGCGCGCGAGTTCGACTTCGAGCCGCCGCGCCGCCACGGCCTCGACACCGTCGAGACGATTCGGGCGATGCACGAGCGCGAGGTCAAAGTCTTCTTCGCCCTCGGCGGGAATTTTCTCTCCGCGACGCCCGACACGGAGTTCACCGCCGAAGCCCTCCGCCGCTGCCGCCTGACCGCGCAGGTCTCCACGAAACTCAACCGCTCGCACCTCGTCACGGGCGAGCAGGCGCTCATCCTGCCCTGCCTCGGCCGCACCGAGCGCGACCGGCAGAAGTCGGGCGAGCAGTTCGTCAGCGTCGAGAACTCGATGGGCGTCGTCCACTCCTCGCGCGGGAGCCTTGAGCCCGCGTCGCCGCATCTCTTAAGCGAGCCCTCCGTCGTGGCGAGGCTCGCGCGCGCGACGCTGGGCGGGAGGAGCGCGGTCGAATGGGAGTGGCTGGTCGAAGACTACGACCGCGTGCGCGACTTGATCGAGCGCGTCATCCCGGGCTTCAGGGATTACAGGGGGCGCGTGCGCGAGCCCGGCGGCTTCTACCTGCCGAACCTCGCGCGCGAAGGCGTGTTCAAGACCTCGACCGAGCGCGCCAACTTCACCGTCCACGAGCTGCCGCGCATCGCGCTCGCGCCGGGGCAGCTCCTGCTGATGACTGTCCGCAGCCACGACCAGTTCAACACGACCATCTACGGGCTCGACGACCGCTACCGCGGCGTCTACAACGAGAGGCGGGTCGTCTTCCTCAACCCTTCGGACGTCGAGGAGCGCGGCCTCTCGGCCGGGCAGGTCGTCGACCTCACCAGCCACTTCGAGGGCGAGCAACGCACCGCGCGCCGCTTCCTCGTCGTGCCCTACCCCGTCCCGCGCCGCTGCGCCGCCGCCTACTTCCCCGAGGCCAACGTCCTCGTCCCCGTCCGCAGCGTCGCCGACAAGAGCAACACCCCCGCCTCCAAGTCTGTCGTCATCTCCGTCCACCCCTCCGACGCGCCGCTCAAGTTCGACTACGACGGAATTTAAGGATTGACTCATTGATTCATCGGCTCATTGATTCATTGTTCATTTGATAAATGAATCAATGAGTCAATCCCTTCAATGACTCAATCCCTTCAGGGGGCTTCGTAGACGGTCTCGTTCTTGTTGCCCTTGCCGGTCGCCGCGCCGATGCCGGCCCCTATCGCCATTCCCAGCGCCGTGGTGGCGGGGACGGTCGCCTCGGTCATGTCGTCCCTGTAGGGGAAGTAGAGGACGGCCCCGGCGGCGAAGCCCGCCGCGCCGCCGATGAGCGCGCCGTAGAGGAGTCCCCGGCCGCGCGAGTTGCCGCGGTCGAGCTGCACGCGCCGGATGCTATCCCGCGCGAGCGAGACCTTGCGGCGGCCGTCGGTGAAGTTGATGAGCAGGTCGGTGGCCGAGTCGAAGCGCCCCGTCAGGCGGTCGCCGTCCTTCGTGCGGACGACGATCTTCTGGCCGGGCGAAAGCGTCCGGAGCGCCGACCAGTCGTCGAGCGTCCCCCGGGTCTGCGCGGCGGCCGGGGCCGCGTGCGCGAACGCCACGCAGCAGGCGAGCGCGATAGCCGAGAAGAGTCTGAGCGTCACGTTAAACCTCCATTCGTGATTTAGAGGGCTTCCCGAATCGTGTCGTAGTCGGTGCCGAGTCCGGCGGCCGCGCCGGCAAGTCGGCGGGCGCGGGCGGCGTCCCGGCGAAGGCGGGCGCGGTTTGGGTGAGGGTGAGGGTGAGGATGAGAGCGAGTCCGAGTGCGAAGAATCCGTTTCTCATGATAGCCTTTCCCGCTTAAGCCTTTTATGACGCGGGCACGACGCGCCGCGCCCCCACACGGGGCAATGCGCGTTCCGCCCGGAACGTGTGGGAAAATGCGACTTTCGGGCGACGCGCGGGCGGGCTGCGCAGCAAAGTTCCGACACCTGCTGCGCGCGCGCTCCGAGCGGTTTCGGGGAAGCTTCTACTAATAAGAGCGGAGGGAGAGTGCGGTGGCGCTTACGGGTGCGAACGAGCTGAAGCGGCGGATGATGATTAAGGTGGACGGCGAGCCTTACGCGATTGTCGACGTGACGTTCGCGTCGCCGTCGGCGCGCGGGGCCTCGACGATGGTGCGGACGCGGCTGCGCCACCTGCTGACGGGCGCGATTCTTGAGAAGAGCTTCAAGACGAGCGAGAAGTTCGAGGAGCCGGACGTGGCCTACGCGGCGGCCTCCTTCATGTACGCCGACGCCGACGGCTTCCACTTCATGGACGAGGGGAGCTACGAGCAGTTCGCGCTCCCGGCCGAGCAGGTCGGCGAAGACCGCGGCTACCTGACCGACGGGCTGGTCGTGCAGGTCTTGAAGTACAACGGCGAGCCGGTCGCGCTCGAACTCCCGCAGTTCGTCGAACTCTCCGTCGCCGAGACCGAGCCCGCCATCAAGGGCGACACGGCCGCCGGGCGCGACCTCAAGCCGGCCACGCTCCAGACCGGCCTCCAGGTGCGCGTCCCGCTCTTCATCAAAGAGGGCGAGCGCGTCCGAGTCAACACACAGACCGGCGAGGTCGCGGGGCGTGCGTGAGGGAAGGACGAAGGCGGGAGGGTGAAGGATGAAGTTCGGACGGTAGTCACTCCCGCCTTCATCCTTCCGCCGGTGCATCCATCGGCGCGGCGGCTTCATCAATATTTCGTTCTGGTGTAACCTAGCGGCAAAGTCGGCCAAGCGAAAAAGCAATCTTTAGGGAAGGGGAGCGAGGAGATGAAGTTCAGAATTCTTTCGGCGTGCGCGCTCGCCTGCGCGCTGGCGCTCGGGGTCTCGGCGCAGGAGGCCGCGAAGCAGGCCGAGGTCAAGGTCTCGGGCGGCGAGCGCGAAGCGGCGCAGAAGATAGAGAAGGCGAAGGGGACTGCGGCCAGGCTCCAGGCCGCCGCCGCCTTCGTCAAGAAGTACCCGCAGAGCCCGTTGCGCAAGGCCGTCGCCGAGGCGCTCGCGGGCGAGGTCTCGGCGACGGCCGACGCGCAGGAGGCGCTCGCGCTCGCGCAGACCTACGTCGACATCTTCAACCTGCCCGACGAGGCGCAGCGGGTCAACGCGACGCTGCTGAACGCCTACATCAACACGGGGCAGGTCGAGGACGCGATGAAGCTCGGCTCGGGCTGGCTCGCGCAGCACCCCGACGACGTCGCGACGATGCAGAACCTGACCATCCTCGCCTCGTCGCAGGCCATCAAGGGCAACGCCGCCTTCGCCGCGCAGGGGCGGCAGTACGGCGCGAAGGCCATCGAGCTGATCGAAGCCGACAAGATGCCCGCGGGCTTCGACGCCGCGAAGTGGGCCGACTTCAAGAAGACGTCGCTCGTCTCGCTCTACCGCGAGACGGGCGTGCTCGCCTACAAGGCGGGCGAAAAGAAGGCGGCGCTCGCGCTGCTGGAGAAGGCGGCGGCGCTCAACTCGCCCGACCCCGGCGTCTACTTCCTCGTCAGCGAGATCAACAACGACGAGTACGAGCTGCGCGCCAAGGAGTACCAGGTGGCCTCGGCCGCCGAGAAGCCGGCCGCGCTCCAGAGGGTCGAGTCGCAGCTCGACAAGGTCATCGACTCCTACGCGCGCGCCATCGCCGTCACCGAGGGCAACGCCCAGTACCAGCAGGCCAACGCGGCCTTCAAGCAAGACCTCGAGCGCTACTACAAGTTCCGCCACAAGAACTCGACCGACGGCATGCAGCAGCTCATCGACAAGTACAAGCGGCCGGCGCAGTAAGAAGTAGACAGTAGACAGTAGACAGTAGTCGGCGGCTCGCGGCCGGCAGGTGAAGAACAGGCGGCGCGTCACGGCCATAAGCCGGGCGCGCCGCCTGTCTTCCTACTGACTACTGACTACTGACTACTGACTACCATCTACCGTCCTCCCCCTCCCCCTTCGCCTTTTCTCCCGCCCCGCGCTATACTCCGGCCTTCCGACAAAGCTTCACCCGTCCGCCCCCGTCGGAGCTTGTGAACAGATAACCTCGCCGCGCGTCGCCGCCCGAGTGCGGCGTCGTCCCTTCGTCCCTTTCGACTCCCAGGAGGTTTTGTCCCGCCATGCTCAGACTGCCCAAGGGGAAGGCCGCCGCCTTCGTCACGACGCTCGCCCTGCTCCTCGCGCTCGCGCCCTCCGCCGCCACGGCCGCGGACTTCAAGCGCGAGGTCGTCTACCAGATCATCACCGACCGCTTCTTCGACGGCTCGACGGCCAACAACAACCCGTCGCAGTCGTCGGGGCTCTACGACTCGACCAAGACGAACTGGCGCGCCTACTGGGGAGGCGACCTCCAGGGCATCCAGCAGAAGATGTCCTACCTCGCGGGGATGGGCGTCACGGCCATCTGGATTTCGCCGCCCGTCGACAACCTCAACGCCAACATCCCCGACGGGAACGGCAACCCGACGGCCTCTTACCACGGCTACCAGGGGCGTGACTTCAAGCGCGTCGAGGAGCACTCGGGCGACTCGTCGAACGCCTGGACGGCCTTCGACAACCTCGTCACGGCCGCGCACCAGAACGGCATCAAGGTCATCGTCGACTTCGCGCCCAACCACACGACGCAGGACAACGCCGGGGAGTTCGGGGCCTTCTACGACAACGGCGCGTTCGTCGGCAACTACTCGAACGACACCAACGGCTACTTCCACCACAACGGCAACATCGTGAACTGGGACGACCGCTATCAGGTGCAGTACTACACGCTCTTCAACCTCGCCGACCTCAACCAGGCCAACCCGACCGTCGACGCCTACATGAAGGCTTCGGCCAAGCTCTTCCAGGACCACGGCGTCGACGGCTTCCGCATCGACGCCATCAAGCACATCACGTGGGGCTGGCAGTACAGCCTCGCCAACTCCATCTACTCCTACAAG
>DASVSK010001170.1:0-1999 GCA_036388135.1 Pyrinomonadaceae bacterium
GAGCGCGCGAGCGCGCGCCGCAGCCCGGGCGATACGCGCGCACTCCTGCGTGCGCCGCGCGTCGCCGCCGCGGCCCGACTCGCCTTTGTGGAAGCGTCTTACCAGGGTGGGAAGCGTGTGCTTTTGCCTTTAAGCATGTCGCGTATTGCACACTCGGGGAGGACGGAAGTCAAGAAAAAATTTAACCGCGGAGACGCGGGAGCACGACTTTAAATTTTAGCCGTGTTCCCGCGCCTCCGCGGTTAAAAAGTTCTGTCGGGGGCTACACGCCGGCGCGCGAGACGCGGCCGCCGCGCACGCGCTCGGTCTCGGACTCGAAGATGTAGGAGAGCGACTTGTAGATGAGCTTCGCGCAGAGGAAGGCCGAGGAGCTGAAGCCCTCGACGTAGGCGTACTCGGTCAAGTCCATCCCGACGACGCGGCGCTTGGCGGCGAGCGTGCGGACGAGCCCCAGCACCTCGTACCAGCCCAGTCCCCCCGGCTCGGGCGTCCCCGTCTGCGCGACGAGCGAGGGGTCGAGCCCGTCGATGTCAATCGTGAGGTAGACGTTCTCCGTGAGCCCCGCGACCGCCTCCTCCCACCAGTCGGTGCGCCCGGCGATGTCCTTGGCCCAGAAGATGCGCGTCGGGAACTCGTCGAGCGAGCGCGCCTCCTCGGCCGAGATCGAGCGGATGCCGACCTGCACCGCGGGCAGCTTCAAATCCCTCACCACCCGCGCCATGATGGAGGCGTGAGAGTGGGGCGTGCCGTCGTACGTGTCGCGCAGGTCGGCGTGCGCGTCTATCTGGAGGACGGACAGGTTCTCGTAAGCCTCGGCGTGCGCCCGGATGACGGGCGCGCTCACCGAGTGCTCGCCGCCGATCATGCAGACGAACTTGTCGGCCGCGACCAGCTCGCGCGCCCGCCCCAGCAGAGACTTCATCATCGCCTCGGGCGTCTCGGCCGGCCGCGTCACCTCCGCCGTGTGGATGCCGAGCCGGTAGACCTCCGCGTCGGTCTCCTCGTCGTACAGCTCCATGTTGCGCGACGCGTCGACGATGGCCTCCGCGCCCGCCCCCGTCCCCGTCCCGTAAGAGACCGTGCCCTCGTACGACACGGGCCACACGACGACCCGCGCCCGCTCGAAGCCCGACAGCCCCTCGTCCTCGATGCCGCCGAAGTTCATCGGAAGTTCTGCTGATTCAGACATGCCGCCGAGTATAACGCAGCACGTTTCGCAACCGCGAACACCCTTGAAAGCCCGCCCCGCGAGGAGGATAATCCGGGCATGAGCGAAGAACCTACTCAGAGCTTGCCTCAAGACGGCGTGGGATTAATTCTCGCCCGTCTCGACTCCATAGACTCGCGGCTCGCCAACGTCGAGGACCGCATCTCTAACGTCGATAGTCGTCTCTCGGCGCTAGAAGACAAGGTCGACCGGCGCTTGCAGGAGACCCGCCCCATCTGGGAGCAGGTGCTCGTGCGGCTCGACGCTGTCGAAGGTCAACTCGTCGGCTTCGGGGGCCGGATGGACGGCTTCGAGTCCAAGCTGGTTAGCTTCGAGGGCGAACTGCGTTCGAGCCTGCGCCGGTTCGGGGAGCAGGTCAAGATGCTGGCGGAGGACGTGTTTGAAGTCCGCGCCGGCCAGCGGGATTTGGATAAGCGTATGGGCAGGCTTGAGTCGAAGACGACGTAGTTAGCGTCTAAAGGCGGTAAGCTCAACCTCCACGTTCCGGCACAACCGCCATTGCTCCGGCACACCGGCGGAGCCTACCCACAAAACAGGACGAATCGAAACGGCCGGCATCCCGTTACTCTCAAAGGGATGCCGGCCGTGCAAATTTAACGTCGCCGCTTTTTTCTACGGCACCTCGACGGTCAACTCCTTGCCCATGAAGATGAAGTTGGGGCGCTTGCGGCCTTTCATGTATTTGGCCGCCGTCTGCGAGAGCGAGGTGACGAGGATGGGGAGGGCGATGGTCGGGTCGCAGGAGACGTAGGCGGTGGCCGCGCCGCGCTG
>DASVSK010001171.1:0-3453 GCA_036388135.1 Pyrinomonadaceae bacterium
CAGTCCCATGCTGAAAAACATTCTCCGTCTACTTGTCGCGCTCTCCTTCCTGACCACCGGCTCTTCCCTCGGCCGACGACCCGCCCCGCAGGCGTCAGACGACGCCGCGACCGCGGAACTCATCAGCAGGGCCGCCGCCCGCCGACGCGAGTACATGGAGAGGTTTAAGGACCTCACCGCCGAGGAGACGCAGCGGGTCGAAGAGTTCGGGGCCGAGGGGTTGAAGCGGCGGCGGGAGGTCGTCTCGGACCTGATCATCTACCAGTCGCAGCTGGACGCCTCTGCCATGTTCGAGTACCGCAACGTGCGCATGGTCGACGGCAAGGCGGTGGCGGGGCGCGACCGCAGGGTGGAGCAGCTCTTCGGCCGCCTGGCTAAGGCCGACTCCAGGAAGAAGGAGTTGGAGCGCGTCCAGAGGGAGAGCAAGAGGTACGACCTCAACTACAGCGTCTACGGCCTGACGGTCGATCAGGGCTGGCCGCTAGGCGAGCGCCTGAGCAAGTCCTTCCGCTTCACCGTCACCGGAGCCGAGCGGATCGACGGGCACGACGTGATAGAGGTCAGGTACGAGCAGGTCACGCAGAGCCCGGAGCTGATTACCAGAATCACGTCGCTGCCCGAGAGGTTGAAGGACGCCGAGCCGCTTTTCCGTGGCCGGCTCTGGCTCGACCGTGACACCGCCCGGCTCCGGCGCGAGGAGCGGGAGCTGACGGTGAGGCACGCTTTACTGCCGACCCCGCTGACTCTCACTAAGTACGAGTTCAGCTACGCGGACAGCCGCTTCGACATCCTCACGCCGACGCGGATAACCGTCAGCACCTACAACCGCGGGCGCGACCTGCCGGGCGGCGGCGCGGAACTGTCGCTCGGGGGGCGAGTCGTCTTCGAGTACGGCCGTTTCAGCCGCTTCGGCGTGGACGCGCCGGACTCTCGACTCGACGCGCCCGGGAACAGGTAAGGCGACTCCTTCAACGCGCCGGGCGAGTCAAAGACTGTTCCGCGAGGCGCGTGTGCCTGACGGCCGACTGCCAGTTAGCTCGGACGGTGGCGCTGACCAGTTCGGCGTCGAGCTTCAGGTCTTTCAAAGGGTCGGGGGCGAAACCGCTCGCCGCGGAGATGACGAGCCTTTTCGAGTGCCGCACTTTCCGATGCCACGACAGCCCGTCCGCGTACGCGGTTCGCGCGCCGGACAGGTGGTAGAAGGTCGGGCTGCGGGGCATCCATGCCAGCAGGGCTTCCGCGACGTGCAGGGCGGCGGCGAAATCTCCGTCCGCCCCGTCGGAGTCGGCCGACTGTGCGTCGAAGTGCGACCCGCGGCCTGTGCCCGCCGCGGGGAGGGGAAGGCGGCCTTCGAGGGTCTTCAGCGTCTCCGCGACGCGCGCGGCGAGCAGGAGGTCGTTCGCACGCGCCGCCGCCATCTGGGCGAGTGCGCGCGCGGTCTCGGCGTCCGCCGCGCCCCTTCTGTTTCTTAACAACGCCTCGGCCCAGCGCGCGTGCAGGCGCGACTTCGCGAGCAGCAGTTGCCGGACCGTGCCGCCCCGCAGGTCGAGGCAGAGTGGCAGGTAGATGTCCGGCCTTTCACCCCGACAGTCGGCGGCGGCCCCGGCTGCCGCCCAAGTGCGTCCCAGCCTTTCGGACAGGAAGACCGCGGAGGAGAGGTCTGTGCTCAAGTCGCCCGGGCGCATCTCCGCGACCTTGATGAAGAGGTCGGGGTAGAGCTTCGACGTGAGCGTGCGGTATGCGCCGGCGTCGTCCGCGGCGGCCGCGTCGTGCAGCAGCCGGAGCTTCGCCAGAACCTTCTCGGCCCTCCTCACATCCGCGTCGTTAATCTCGCCGTCGGCGGCCGGCGCGGCCGCGACCGCCGCGCGGCAGGCGAACGTGAGCGCGAGCAGGAGGGCGGCGCACGCCGCCGCGCCGGGGGAGACGGGGGCGTGTGAGCGCCGCCGGGCGCTGACGAGGATGGAATTAAGCGGCGACAACGTCGTACCTCTCGGCCACCATGCCGGTGGTCGTCTCGTGGACGCGCGCCAGGTCGGCGCGCGTCAGTCGCAGGAGCGCGAGGCGGTCGGGAGCCAGCGCGTCGAGGCTCGCCATCTCGCTTGAGTCGCTCGCGCCCGCGACGGCGTCGGCGACTTGCAGCAGGAGCGCCGCGGGGTCGTTGACGTGGTCGATGTCGTGGTGCGCCTGGATGGCGAAGGAGAGCGTCGCGGGCACGTTGCACGCGTCGAGAATCCACTGCCCGACCTGCGCGTGGTCAACGCCGAAGGCGGCGACCTCCTTCTCGACCGTGAAGGGGTGGCCGAGCCAGGAGATGCTCTCGGCCTCTTCGGGGAAGAGCGAGCGCAGCAGCGACTCGCCGAGGTCGTGCAGGAGCCCGGCGGTGTAAGCCTCTTCGGGGTCGAGCGCGCCCGTCCTCTCCGCCAGGAGCCTCGCCGCGGCGGCGCAGCGCCGCGAGTGGCCGCGCAGCACTTCCGACTCGCAGCCGCGCGGCCCGCCCCCGCCCGCCTGCGTGATGACGTCGCGCAGTGCGTCCGCGCCGAGGCGCGAGCAGGCCGCGTACAGACTCATCGTCGCCTCTTCGGCGTGCAGACCCTTGTTGGCCGCGCGCAGGACGGTCGCGGCCAGCGCCGGCTCGGTCTCGACCTCCCTGACGAGCCTTTCGAGCGGGAGCGCGCGCAGGGCGGCCGGGTGCGTGAAAGAGTGGTAACGCGGGCCGAAGTCGCCGCGGGCGATGTGGCCGCGGATTTGCGCCAGCGCCTCAAGCCCGCAGAAGGCGGCCACGACCTCCGGGTCGAACTGCGAGCCGGCCCCTTTCGTCAAAGCGCGGACGGCCCGCTCGTGGTCGAGCGCGTCGCGGAAGGGGCGCGGGCTGGTCATCGCGTCGTAGGCGTCGGCGACGTGGATGATGCGCGAGGCGAGCGGTATCCGCTCGCCCGCGAGCCCTTCGGGGTAGCCCGTCCCGTCGTAGTTCTCGTGGTGGTGGCGCACGGCCGCGGCGACCTCCTCCATCTCGGGGACCGCGCCCAGCAGGCGCGCGCCGCGCTCCGAGTGGAGGCGGACGACGGCGCGCTCCTCTTCGCTCAGCGCGGCGGGCTTGAGCAGGATGGAGTCGGGCGTGCTGATCTTGCCCACGTCGTGCAGGAGGGCGGCCAGGCTGAGCTGTTCGAGCGCGCCTGTGCCCAGGCGCATGCGCCGGCCGATGGCCGACGCGTAGCCGCTGACGCGGCGCGCGTGGCCGTAGACGTAGCGGTCTTTCGCCTCCAGCGTGTCGGCGATGGCGCGGACGACGCCGCGCGTCATCGCCTGAAGCCGCCGCGCGAGACGCTTGTTCGTCTCGTCGGCCTCGTGTCGCGACCTCGTGACCTCGTAATGCTGCAAGGCGCGCACGACGGTGAGCCGCATGTCTTCGTCGTCCCACGGCTTCGTCGCGTAGCGGTAGACCCGCCCGCGGTT
>DASVSK010001172.1:0-10334 GCA_036388135.1 Pyrinomonadaceae bacterium
CCCACGGGGATGCGCCCGCCGCGCCGCACGACCCGACGCGCGCGCGTGAAGTCGAACCGGCGCGCCACCTCCGCGCGAAACTCTTCGAGCGCGCGCGACGGGTCGAAGTGTTGCGGGTAGCCGCCCACGCCGACGTGCGTCTCCTCGCCGTCGCAGATGACCCAGGCCAGGTAGCCGGGCGCGAGCCGCGGGTCGAGGAAGCAGTGAAAGCAAGGCTCGCCCTCCGGCGGCACGCCGCGGAAGACGTCCTCGACCCCGACGATCCACTCGCGGTTCTCGTCGAGCCCAAGGTCGCGCGCCACGCGCGAGCGCGCGCCGTCGCCCCCGACGACGAAGCGCGCCGCCACGCGCCTCTCGACGCCCGCGCGTTCGAGCCGCACGACAGAGCCGCCCGCGCCCCCGCCGTCGGCTGACGCCTCCAGCCCCGCGTAACGCGTCGACGGCGACCACGCGGCGCGCGCGTCCAGACACTCTTCGAGCATCCGCCCGTAGAGGCGGCCCATGCGCCCGACGCGGAACTCGTCGTGCTCGCTCAAGAGGTCCTGCGCGCGGCGCGCGGGCGAGTAGAGCCTGACGCGCCTGACGGGCGGCCCCAGACAGTCGCGCGGCAGGTCGAAGTCTTCGAGCGTGCGGCGGACGAAGATGCCCGTCGTATGCACCGCGTCTTCGAGCGAGTTCTTACGGTCTACGAGCAGCACGCGCGCGCCCCGCCGCGCCAGAAGCCTCGTCGCCTGGAGCCCCGCCAGCCCCGCCCCCACGACCGCCACGTCGAAACTCTCCACGCAAACCCCCCTTTCGGAAACCGGACCCCGCCTCGCGCCGGCCGCCGCGCGCGGCCACGCTCGAAGCCCGAACCCGGCGTTCACGCCGCCCGGCACGTCAAAAGCAAAGCCCTTTGCATTGCAAAGTTAGCAGGCAAAAAAATTCGGGCTCCGGCGGCCCGACTCTTTCTGCTTCGACTGTCTCACCCCCCGCGCGCGGCGCGGATGACGCTCTCCATGTGACCGAGATAGCGTTCGAGAGCGCGCCGGCCAGCGGCCGTGAGCTTGTACTCGGTCTTGGGCATGCGCCCCTCGAAAGACTTGGTGCAGACGACGTACTGCGCCTCTTCCAGCTTGCGCGCGTGTACGCTCAGGTTGCCGTCCGTGGTGTTGAGGAGTTGTTTGAGGTCGTTGAAGGTGAGCGATTCGTTGACGGCGAGGGCGCTGACGATGGCGAGCCGGACGCGTTCGTGGATGAGCCGGTCGAGTTCGGCGGCGGCGGCCGGCCCGTCGGTGGGTTTGTTGCGCCGGGGCTCGCGTAAATTCTCCTGCGGGCTCTGCGCGCCCGCCTTCGCCGTGGTCTGATCCTTCGCAAGCGCGTTCTGTCTAGCCACCGTAGTTCCTCGCTATGTGTAGTCCGAAGATGACGTGGAGCAGCCCGAAGCCCGCGGCCATCAAGGCGTCGCCCCACCCGGCGGGCAGAAACAGCGCGCCCGCGCCCAGGAACATGAAGCAGAGCCCCATGACGGGGACGGGTCGCACCGAGAAAGCGCCGCCCGTGACGACGCCCGTGCCGTAGAGCAGGAGCCACAGGCCGGGCAGTTGCGCGGCGAGCCCCGCGCGGTAGAAGACGACCGTGAGGAGCGCGCCCACCACCATCGGCGGCAAGAGGTTGATGATCAGTTTTCTTCCCGGTCGGGAGAGGAGCGAGGTGTCGGAGGCGTGCGCCTTGCGGTACATCGTCCACCCGGCGACGAGCGCGGAGACGGCCGCCTCGACCATCCAGACCGCGAACCACTCGGCGAACGCCCTCTGCTGCGAGGCGACGAGCGCCGCGAAGAGCGCCGTGACCCCGATGGCGACCTGCCCCCAGCCGGGGACGGCCGTGAACGCCGAGGCGCGCTCCATCGCCTCGCGGATGAAGCGCAGGTTGTCCATCGCGCGGTCGTGGAGCGCGGGCGGCTCTTCCGCCTCCGGCTTCCGGAATGTGTGGACGACTGCCATGCCGACGCAGAAAATACACCTCCGCCGGGAGCTGTGTCAAGTGCTTTGCAAGATAAAGCAACAAGGCCGGAGCCCGGCCTTTCGCTTCGCGCCCGCCGATTTGTTAGCATGGCCGGGCTGAACAAATAAGGTCGGAGGGGAACAATTTGGGAGCGCGTGTGGGAGGCTCGCCCGGCGGGGTCGAGTTCGTCGCGGAGGAGGATGGGGTGCGCGAGTTCCGGCTCGCGAACGGGCTGAAGCTGCTGCTGGTGGAGAACCGCGTCGCGCCGGTGGCGACGTTCCTGGTGCTCTACCGCGTCGGCTCGCGCAACGAGGCGGTCGGGCACACGGGCGCGACGCACCTTCTGGAGCACATGCTCTTCAAGGGCACGCCGACCTTCAACAAGGCGAAGGGCACGCAGGTCGCCGCCACGCTCCAGAGGGTCGGCGCGGACTTCAACGCGACCACGTGGTACGACCGAACCAACTACTTCGAGACCGTCCCGTCTGACGCCCTTGAGCTGGCCGTCCACCTCGAAGCCGACCGCATGCGCAACTCCTTCATCGCCGACGACGACCGGCGCTCGGAGATGACGGTCGTGCGCAACGAGCTTGAGCGCGGGCAGAACGAGCCGATGCTCGTGCTGGACGAGGCCGTCTACGCGGCGGCCTTCCGCGAGCACCCGTACCACCACCCGACCATCGGCTGGCGCTCGGACGTCGAGAACGTCCCGACCGCCCGGCTCAAAGAGTTCTACGACACCTTCTACCACCCGAACAACGCGACGGCCGTCCTCGTCGGCGACTTCGAGGAGGGGCGCGCGCTCGCGCTCGTCGAAAAGCACTTCGGGGCCTTGCCCGCGTCGCCTGCGCCCATCCCGGAGGTCTACACGGACGAGCCGCGGCAGGAGGGCGAGCGCCGCCTAGTCGTGCGCCGCGCGGGCGAGCTGCCGCTGGTGCAGGTGGCCTTCCGCACGCCCGCCGCGCTCGGTCAGGACGGGGTGCTCTCGAACGCGGGGCTGGCCGCGCGCGCCGCCGAGCCACCCGCGAAGAACGACATCTACCCGCTCGCCGTGCTCGCGGGCGCGCTGACGAACGGCGTGACGAGCCGGCTCTACCAGGCGCTCGTCGAGACGGAGCTGGCCGTCTCGGTCGACGCGCGCGTCGACCAGTTCCGCGACCCGGGGCTCTTCAACGTCTACGCGACGGCCGCGCCGGGCGTCGAGCCGCAGAGGGTCGAGGAGGTCATCCACAGGGAGCTGGCGCGCGCGGCCGAAGACCTCGGCGACGGGGAGGCGGAGAAGGCGAAGCGGCAGATAGCCGCACAGGTCGCCTACGAGCGCGACGGCACGCACAACGTGGCGATGCAGATGTCGGAGGCCGAGGCGGTCGCCGACTGGCGCTTCTACAACACCTACGCCGCCAACGTCGCCCGCGTTACGGCCGAAGACGTGCGGCGCGCGGCCGCCGCTTACTTCCGCGAGGACACGCGCACGGTCGGCCACTTCATCCCGAAGTCCGGCGGCGCGGAAGCCGACGGCGCGGAGGTCGGCGGCGGCGGCGCGGCCGGGTCGGGCGCGTCGTCCCTGAAGCGCGCGGCCACGCCGCACGGCTACAAGTTTCACCACGACCCGCGCGCCGCAGACGAGTCGGACGCCGCGCCGCACCGGGAGACGGCGGGCGGCGTGTCGGCGGGCGCGGCGGGCGGGGCTAAGTCGGGCGGCGCGGGCTTCGCGTCGCGCGTGGTGCGCGCCGAGCTGGAGACGGGCGCGGTGCTGTTGGTGCTTGAGAACGCGGCGACGCCGACGGTGTCGGTGCAGGGCAGCCTGCGCGCGGGCTCGCACTTCGAGCCGAAGTCGAAGCCGGGGCTGGCGCGCATCACGGCGGAGATGCTGAAGCGCGGCACGCTCAGGCGCGGCAAGCTTGAGCTGGCGGGCGCGCTCGAAGGCGTCGGGGCCGACGTCGAGTTCGACGCGGACGCCTTCGCCGTGCAGATCAGCGCGCGCTCGCTGGCGGAAGACTTCCCCGCGCTCGCCTCGACGCTCGCCGAGATGCTGCGCGAGCCCTCGTTCCCGGCCGACGAGCTGGAGAAGTTGAAGCAGCAGACGATTGCCGCCGTCCGCGAGCAGCAGTCGGACACGTCCTGGCGCGCCTACGAGCGCCTGACGCAGACGCTCTTCGACGAGCAGAACCCCTTCTACACGCACGCGGGCGACCGCCTCGTCGAGAGCGTCTCGTCCATCACGGTCGAGGACGTGCGCGGCTTCTACGAGAAGTTCTACGGCGGGCGGACGCTGATACTTTCGGTGGCGGGCGACGTGCGCGCCGCCGAGGCGGTGCGCGTGCTGACCCGCGCGCTCGAAGGCTTCGGCGGGCCGGAGAACGCGGACGTCGACGTCACAGACCCGGAGCCGCCGGCCGCGGGTCGGCGCGAGCTGGTGCTGGTCAAGGACAAGGCGAACGTCGACGTGCTGCTGGGGACGGCCGCGCCGCTCAGGCGCGACGCGCCGGACTACTACGCGGCGGTGCTCGCCAACCGCGCGCTCGGCGAGTCGACGCTCTCCTCGCGGCTCGGGCTCCAGGTGCGCGACGCCGAGGGGCTGACCTACGGCATCGCCTCGCGGTTCCGCGCGCCGAGCCTGGCGGCCGGGCCGTGGTACATAGCCGTCTCGGTCAACCCGGGCAACGTCGAGCGCGCCATCGAGTCCGCGCTGGGGGTGCTCGGCGACTACGTGGAGCACGGCATCCGCCCCGGCGAGCTGGACGACGAGAAGGGCTCGGCCGTCGGCTCCTTCAAGGTCTCGCTCTCGACCAACGCGGGGCTGGCGCGCGCGCTGTGGAACGCGGAGTTCTACCGGCTCGGCCTCGACTACGTCGAGCGCTACCCGGAGTTGATCGGCCGCGTCACGGTCGAAGAGGTCAACGCCGCCATACGCAAATACTTCCGCCCCGAACGCCTCACGGTCGTCGTCGCCGGAGACCTCGACCCGGCGCGCGGCAAGTCGGCCCCGGTCGCTTGAAGGAAGTAGACAGTAGACAGTAGACAGTAGACAGTAGATAAAACACAGGCGGCGCGTCCCGGTCGTGAACCGAGCGCGCCGCCTGTCTTTCTACTGACTCCTGTCTACTGTCTACTGTCTACTTCTTCCTAGCCCGGGCCGAACCTCTGGCGGTACTCGGCGGAGGTGATGAAGGCCCTCACCATCTCGGCCTGGATGTAGTTGCCGTTGAAGGCGTTCAGCTTGTCGAGCCAGAAGTTGTAGCCGGAGAAGTCCTCGTCGGGCGGGTCGTTGGGGTTGCGGCGGAGGTAGCCGAAGTACTGCATCAGCACGAAGGCGCGGTTGAACTCGCGCGCCTGCAACTCCTCGGCCTCGGCCACCTTGCGGAGCACGGTCGCGCGCGTCTCGGTCGCCCCGTTCATCCCCGCCACGAGCGAGTCGCGGAAGGCCGAGGCCGCGGGGAAGTTGCCGCGAATCTCGCCGCCCGGGAACTGGCGCGTGTGGAAGTTGATGTAGGCGCGCCCCTCGCGCAGGTGCGAGAGCTGCGCGGCGAGCGTCGTGTTGTTCCCCTCGGGCGCGTCCCACTTGCCGCCGAACGTGCCGCCGACGCCGGGGTTCGGGAAGAAGACCTGGTCCCTCGGGTTGTTGTCGTTGAAGGGCGCGCCGAAGAAGCCCCAGACGACGGGGCCGTTGACGCCCGGCGCGACGGCCTGCCCGGCGTGGATGTGCGCCGCGACGAGGTTGTCGTTGGTGTCGGAGGTCTGCGAGCCCGTCACGTCGATGTTGTTGACGGTGGCGGTGAACGTCATGGCCGTCTGCGCCTCGTTGAACTGGAAGCGCGCCGTGCCGAAGGAGACGGGGCGGGGCGCGCCGGTCGTCGTCGTCGGCGTCACCGTCCCCGGCTCCTGCGAGTTCGTCATCTGCACGACGAAGAGCCGCACCTGCGACGGCGACATGCCGGCCGAGACGAGCAGCGCGTCGACGTACTGCGCGTTGGTCAGGGTCGACGGGTAGGCGTTGACGAACTCGGGGCGCGTGACGAACTCGTTGAAGTAGGCCGCCTTGTTCGCTTCGAGCACGTCCTCCGCGCCGGGCTGCCCGAAGACGTAGCCCTTCTGGAGCGCCTGCGTGTCGCGCATGAAGTCGCCGTAGAGGACGGGGACGGGCGCGCCGCCGACGGCCTCCGCGCCGAAGGCCGCGCGGTGCGCCAGGTAGGCGAGGTAGCCCGTGCGCTGGAACTCGATGGAGAGGAAGAAGGCCGCGCTGACGTTGACCCGCTTGTTGTCGACGCAGGCGGCGTTCGCGCCGCAGCTCGCGATCTCATTCGTCCAGAAGGCGAGCCCCGCGGCGTCGGGCTCGCGGTTGAGGAAGTCGAGGTAGTGCTGGCGGACGAAGAAGGCCGGCTCGTCGATGGGGTTCGTCGCGGGCGGCACGGCGTCGTTGTCGTTGACCGTCAGCCTGGCGGTGTTGGGGCTCCCGAGCCCGACGCCCGCGCCGGTCGGGTTCGACAGCATGAGGCCGACGGTCTCCGCGCCCTCGGCGAACCTGTCGTCGACGAGCAGCAGGCGGAAGGTCTTCGACGTCTCGCCGGGCGCGAAGCCGAGCGTGCCGAGCGCGATCTCGTAGTCGCTCTTCTGCGAGGCGCGGCCGGGCTGCGGCTCGTCGAAGGTGTTGAAGTTGACGGTCGCCGCGCCCGAGGCGTCGCCGAGCCGCGTGACGGTGATGTCGATGTGGGCCGAGTTCTCGTTGATGACGGGTTCGGCGTCGGCGAACTGGATGAGCGAGGTGGCCGAGGCGGTCGTCGGCCTGAGTGAGCCGAAGAGGCCGTGCGTCTCCTCGCCGATGCCCGCCGTGAAGTAGAGCGTGTTGACGTCGCCGCCGTTGCCGCCGTTGCCGAACTTCAAATCCCACAGCTCGTCGATGCGGATGCCGTTGCCGCCCTCGTCCCGGAGCGTGCCGAGGAACGCGCCGCTCGTCGGGTTGAAGGCGTGGATGGAGGGGTTGCCGCGGCCGAAGTTGCCGACGAGGAGCGCGCCGCCGAAGAGGCCGAAAGAGGCGGGCGCGACGGTGACGCCCCAGGGCGAGTTGAGCGGGCCGTTGTTGATGCCGAACGTCAGGTCGCGGACGCCGTTGGCGTTGAACCGGCGGACGAAGCCGTTGCCGACGCCCTCAACGTCGCGCCCGTCGGGGCCGACTTTGGCGTAGGTGACGTAGAGCTGGCCGCCGACGGCCTGAATGTTGTACGGGTGGAAGGTGTTCCCCGGCGTGGTCGGGATGGTCGGGTCGGCGAAGGGGAAGCTGGCGGCGGGCTGGAGGACGAAGTTGGCGTCGAAGACGTCAATCCTGCCGTTGGCGAAGTCGGCGGCGTAGAGCAGCGTCTGGGCGCTGTTGATGGCGAGCCCGGTGTAGACGTGTCCGGGGTGGCTGGCGGCGACGACGGCCGTGGCCGAGTTGGCGGCCGGGGCGCTCGGGTCCCAGCCCGTGATGTTGCCCGTGATCGAGGAGAAGATGAAGTTGGCCGTACACGGCGGCGCGGCGCAGGGGCCCGGGAGGACGAAGTTCGCCGAAGTGTTGGCGACCGTCCCCGTCGGCAGCCCGCCGGGGATGGTCACGGTCTGCGGGCTCGGGTTGAGGACGACGGGCGCGCCGCCCGCGCCGCCGCGGATGAGCTGCGTCGTGCCCGTCCCGTTGTTTGAGACCCAGAAGGGGCTGGTCGCGGTCAGCGAGAGTCCCCAGGGGTTGACCAGGAACGGGTCGAGGACGGGCGCGAGGCCGGGGACGTCCGAGATGAGGTTGGTCTGGCGGTAGGCCGAGCCCGCGGGGATGACGGGGATCAGCGCGTTCTGCGGCTCGTCGGCGGCACGCGGCGCGGCGGCGTGCTGCGGCGGCGGCGGGATGAAGGCGAGGACGAAGAGGAGGGCCAGCGCGACGCTGACCGACTTTCTGGCGCGGCGCGCGCCTGACAGCGGGCGAATCATAGTGTTACTCCTTGGGCTCGGCGGATGAATCCGGGAAACGGCCTCGACGTGCGGGTCGGCGACGCCGGCCGCGCGTCGGGAGAAGGGCCGCCGGTCGCGTGGCCGGCCGCCCGTTTGGGGAGTGTCTTTCGTGCCCGGTGAGGCGGCCGACGCTTCGCACCGGCCGGGACACCTTCGGCGGCTCTCCGTCCGCCTGTCGATGTCTTTGAAATGAAAGGGCGCGCCGGAACTCTATGACCGGCGCGCCCCGACTGTCAAGATTTTTACGGCCGGCCGCGCGGGACGGCCCCCGCGCGGTCACCCCATCGCGTCGACGACGGCGCGCGCGAACTCGTTGGTGCGCGAGGTGCCGCCGACGTCGCGCGTGCGCACCTGGCCGTCGGCGTAGACCTTGAGCATGGCGCGCTCGATGCGGTCGGCCGCCTCGCGCTCGCCGAGGTGGCGGAGCATGAGGACGCCTGACTGGAGCAGCGCCGTCGGGTTGGCGATGCCCTGCCCGGCGATGTCGGGCGCGGAGCCGTGGACGGCCTCGAAGACCGCGCCCAGCTCGCCGATGTTCGCGCCGGGGACGAGCCCCAGCCCGCCGATGAGCCCCGCGCAGAGGTCGGAGACGATGTCGCCGTAGAGGTTCTCCAGCAGCATGATGTCGAACTGCTCGGGGCGCATCACGAGCTGCATGCAGGCGTTGTCGACGATCTTGTCGTCGGCCTCTATCTCGGGGTACTCCTCGGCGACCTTGCGGAAGCAGTCGAGGAAGAGCCCGTCGGAGAGCTTCATGATGTTGGCCTTGTGGACGGCCGTCACCTTCCTGCGCCCCTCGCGGCGCGCGAACTCGAAGGCGTAGCGGGCGATGCGCGTCGACGCCTTCTCGGTGATGATCTTGATGCTCTCGACGACGCCGGGGACGACGACGTGCTCGATGCCCGAGTAGAGGTCTTCGGTGTTCTCGCGCACGACGACCAGGTCCAGCTCGGGGTAGCGCGCCGGCACGTTCGGGAGCGCGCGCACGGGGCGCACGTTGGCGTAGAGGTCGAGCGCCTTCCGGAGCCCGACGTTGACCGAGGTGAAGCCCTTGCCGACGGGCGTCGTGATAGGCCCTTTGAGCGCGACCCTGTTGCGCTTGATGGATTCGAGCAGGTCGTCGGGCAGCGTCGAGCCGAACTTTTCGAGCGCCTGCGCGCCCGCGTAGTGCGTCTCCCACTTGATGTCGACGCCCGTCGCCTCGATGATGCGCACGACCGCCGAAGAGACCTCCGGCCCGATGCCGTCGCCCGGAATGAGTGTGATAGTATGTGTCATGTTTTAGTAGTCGGCAGACGGTAATCAGTAGACGGTAGAAGAGTCTTTTTAAGCCGAGCCGTCAGGGTGAAAATCACACCTCCGCAGAGCGGAGCCTGCCGGCTACTGACTACCGTCTACCGTCTACTTGTTTTTCGGAATCATACCAGCAGTCCTTCAAAATGCGAAAGAGTTTCGGATCGGCGGCGGCGGACGTGGCCGTGGTGGGCGGGGGCGTCGCGGGGCTCGCCGCCGCGCGCGAGATGGCGCGGCGCGGGCTGGCGGTGGCCGTCGTCGAGTCGCGCGGGACGGGCGCGGGCGCGTCTAACGCGGCCGCCGGGATGCTCGCGCCGCAGGCGGAGGCCGACCTTCCGGACGAGCTCTTCGAGCTGCTCTGCGCGAGCCGCGACATGTACCCGGCCTTCGCCGAGGCGCTCGGCGAGGAGTCGGGCGTGGACGTCGAGCTCGACCGGACGGGCACGCTCTACCTTGCGCTGACGGAAGAGGACGCGGAGGAGGCCGAGCGCCGCTTCGCGTGGCAGTCGCGCGCGGGGCTCGCCGTCGAGCGGCTGACGGCCCGCGAGGCCCGCGAGCTTGAGCCGCGCGTCTCGCCGCGCGCGCTCGCGGCGCTCCGGTTCCCGCGCGACTGGCAGGTGGAGAACCGCCTGCTCGTGCGCGCGCTGGCGGCGTCGGCCGTCGGCTTCGGCGCGCGCCTGCTCGAAGGGGTCGAGGCCGCCGACGTCGTCGTCGAAGCCGGGCGCGCGGTCGGCGTCGAGACTTCGGAAGGGACTTTGCGCGCGGGCGCGGTCGTCGTCGCCGCGGGCGCGTGGAGTTCTCTGCTGGGAAAGCTCTCGGGCCGCGGCGCGCGCGCGGGACTCCCCGACGACCCGCGGGTCGAGCCGGTGCGCGGGCAGGTGCTCTGCTTCCGCGGGGAGGACTCGGAAGCGCCCTTCGTCCGACACGTCGTCTACAGCCCGCGCGGCTACCTCGTCCCGCGCCGCGACGGGCGGCTGCTCGCCGGCTCGACGACCGAGCGCGCGGGCTTCGACTGCCGCGTGACGCCGGAGGGCTCGGGCCAGGTGCGCGCGCACGCCGAGGAGATTGCGCCCGCGGTC
>DASVSK010001173.1:0-6536 GCA_036388135.1 Pyrinomonadaceae bacterium
GCAGGACGGCGCGAAGCCTTCGGCGGCCCCGAAGCAAGACGCCCCGAAGCCCGCCGCGCCTGCGCCGCAGTCGGCGAAGGCCGACGAGAAGTCGCAGGCCGTAGTCGCGCGCGCGGTCGAGGCGCTGGGCGGCGCGGCCTACCTCGGCGTCCGCTCGGTCGTCTCGCAGGGGTACTACACGCAGTTCCGCGACGGCGTCGGCGGCATCCCTTCGACCTTCCGCGACTACCTCGTCTTCCCAGACCGCGAGCGCACGGAGTTCAAGGGCGCGGCCGGCCGCTCCGTGCAGGTCAACACGGGCGACACCGGCTGGCTCTTCGACGCCAGGAAGAGGCTGCTCACGGACGTGACGCCCGAGCAGGCGGCGGACTTCCGCACGGTGATGCGCACGAGCGTCGACAACGTCCTGCGCGGCTGGTGGCGCGCGGGGGGCGCGTCGCTCGCCTACGTCGGGCGGCGCGAGGCGGGGCTCGCACGGCGCAACGAGGTCGTCCGGCTCTCCTACCCCGACGGCTTCGAGGCCGAGTTCGAGTTCGACGCGCGCGAGGGGCTGCCCGCGAAGGTCGTCTACAAGCGGCCGAACGCCGAGGGCGAGACGGTCGAAGAGGAGGATCGCTACGCGCAGTTCATCGCCATCGGCGCGGTGCGCGTCCCCTTCATCATCGACCACTACCGCGCCGGCGTGCAGTCGAGCCGCGTCAACTACGACAAGGTCGAGTTCAACCAGCCCGTCCCCGACTCGCTCTTCGCCAAGCCCGCCGACGTCAAGTCCATCAAGTTCTGACGGCCCCCGCGGAAAACTAAAAAAGGCGGGCGAGAGTCGCCGTGACTCTCGCCCGCCTTTTTGACTAGCAAGGCCGCGCGACCGGCCGTCCCCTAGCCTTTGCCGACCGCGGACTCGTCGTGCGCCGCCTCGGCGTGCGCCGCCCGGGGGTCGGCTGCGGCGAAGGCGGGCGCGGGCGGCTCCACCCCGGCCATCCGCGCGAACAGGCGCTCGTACTCGACGACGACGTGCTCCCAGTCGTAGCGCTCGCGCACGCGCGCCTGCGCGCGCTGCCGGTACTGGTTGACCACCGCGCCGCCGCGCAGCACGCGCTGGAGTTGCGCGGCGAGGTCGTTGGTGTCGCGGTAATGTATGGCCGCGTCGCCCGTCACCTCGACGTTCTCGGGCGTGGCGAGCGTGAGCACGCAGTTGCCGTAGCCCATCGCCTCCAGGAGCGCCGGGTGCGTGCCGCCGACCTCGGTGGCGTGGACGTAGCAGTAGGCGTTCTGCTGGAGCGTGCGGTAGGCGTCGCCGAAGACGAAGCCGGTGAAGACGATGCGCCGGTCGCGGCGCGCGAGCGCGCGCAGCTTGGCGATGTACTCGTGCGCGTAGGGCGCGTCGCCGACGACGAGCAGCTTCTGCGGCGTGCGCACGCGGCGAAACGCCTCGATGACCATCTCGGCGTTGTTCTCGGGCTCGAGGCGCGAGACGTAGAGCACGTAGCGGTTCGGCTCGACGCCCCAGCGCGTGACGGCCGTGCGGTCGGTTCGGCGCTCGACCTCCGCGCCGTAGGCGATCATCGTCGAGCGCGCGCCGTACTTGGCGAGGTAGTAGTCCTGTATGACGCGCGCGTCCGTCACCGTCTCGTTCGGCAGCCAGACCGAGAGGCGCTCGGCCACGCGGTAGTAGTTCTTCCCCAGCCAGTTCCACTTCCGGCGCTTGTGCTCGAGCCCGTCAACGTTGATGGCGACGGGCGTGCCCGCGGCGCGGAGCACGGGCGCGAAGGGCGCGTTGGCGGCGTTGCAGATGAGCGCGGCGTCGAAGCGGCCCAAGGACGCGGCGTGGAAGGCGGAGAGCCCGGCGTGGACGACCGTGTCGAAGTACTTGTGGCGGATGGTGGGGAGCACCTTGAGGCGGACGCCCTTGTACTCGATCTGGCGCGGGCTGACGTAGTGCGCGCGGCAGTAGACCGTGACGTCGTGCCCGCGCGCGACCAGCCGCGTCGAGAGCTGCTCGGCGAAAGTCTCGAACCCCCCGTAGCTGGCCGGGATCCCCCTCGTCCCCAGAATCGCGATTCTCATCAAGTGACAAAGTAATGAGTGATGGTGACCTGTGACGAGTAAAGACCGTCGCCTTTACTCGTCACACGTCACTCATCACTCATCACCCTCCCGTAAATCTGCAAGGTCATGCGGGCCGTGTCCCGCCAGTCGAAGCCGCGCGCCCTCGCCAGCCCGCGACCGCGAAGGTCGGCGCGCAGGGCGTCGTCGTCGATGAGCCGCGCGAGGGCGTCAGCCAACGCTTCGGTGTCAAAAGGGTCTACCGTCAGGCCGGCGTCTCCGACCACCTCCGGCAGGCTCGTCAGGTTGCCCGTCAGGACGGGCGCGCCGCAGCTCATCGCTTCGAGCGGGGGGAGCCCGAAGCCCTCGAAGTAAGAGGGGTAGGCGAAGCAGAGCGCCCCCGTATACAGTGCCGGCAGGTCGGCCTCGGATACGTAGCCGGTCATGACGACCGCCCCGCCGAGCCCCTCCGCCTCAATCGCCCTCAGCGTCTCGCCATAGAGCCAAGCTTTTTTGCCGACGAGCACCAGTTGCGGCAGATTACTCCTCCCGCGCGCGCGGCGCAAGGCCGAATAGGCGCGCACCAGCCGCCCCAGATTCTTCCGCGGCTGGATGGAGCCGACCGCCAGCACGTACTCCCGCGCGATGCCGTACAGCCGCCGCACGCGCTCGACCTCGGAGGCGTCCTCCACGGGGCGGAAGTGCGGCGCGACGGCCAGAGGTATCGCCGTCACCCGCGCCGGGTCGAGCCCGTAGGTCTCCAGGAGGTCGCGCCGCGTGTGCTCCGAGGGCGCGATGACGTGCGCCGCGCGCCTCACGGTCGCGCGCACGGTGAGCCTGAGTTGTACACGACTCCGGCGCTTGAAAGTTTCGGGAAGGTGCTCGAAGGAGAGGTCGTGGACGGTGGCGACTACAGGGCACGGCGCGAGCGGCGGCGCGGTGTACTGCACGTGCAGCAGGTCGACGGGGCGGCGGCGCAGCTCGGCCGACAGCGTCAGCGGTATGCGCACGAGCGGCGTGTGCGGCAGCGTCCGGCGCACGCCCACGTTCGGCCAACGCCCCCCGAAACGCGCCTCGGCCTCCGCCCTGGTCACGTAGACCGTGTAACGGTTCTCGCGGTCGACCCCCGCCAGCGCCTCGATGAGGTTCGCCGCGTACGTCTCGTTCCCCGCCAGCCCCGTCCCCACCGAGTGCGCGTCAATCGCTATGTGCATGCGAGAAAGATGTTCCCTCTTAAATTCATTAGAGGGCGGTGTTAGGTCGCGAAAGGGTTGAATCTTTGTCAGATAGATAAAATGCAGTTAAGCTGCACGACGCGATATAACACGCTAACTAGAATGTTATACCGCGCCGCGCGGCATAACCAGAAGTTAGATAGCTTGTCGAATATTTTGATAGAATGTCCGCCCATGCCAACTGTTTGGAGAGCGGGTCCTTACCGATTCTACTTTTACAGTCATGAGCCTAATGAGCCACCGCACATACATATAGATCGTGATAATTTGTCTGCCAAGTTTTGGTTGGAGCCGGTGAGCTTAGCTCGTAATATGGGCTTTAGTGCGAAAGAGCTACGAAGATTACAATCGCTCGTAATGGAGCATCAGACAGAATTATTGGAGGCTTGGGATGGGTACTTTGGCATTGGCCGCTGATGAGCGTGTTGCAGGAGTACAGATTACCGATGATGCGCTGAGTGTAGTCCTTATGGACGGCCGGATTATTACCGTTCCGCTCGTCTGGTATCCGACATTATTGGGCGCGACGGAATCCGAACGAAATAATTGGCTAATTAGTGGTGGCGGTTACGGAATTCATTGGCCCGATATAGATGAAGATTTAAGTACCGAAGGGTTGCTTCGCGGGGCACCAGCCCCTCGCAGACACTCGTCTGAAAAAGCCGCCTGGCATTCCCCCAATCAATCTACCTACCATAACAACTCCAGATGCTCTACAGGAAATACCATCGACCCTAAGCAGCTTCGTCAAGGAACAGGCGGCAGGCCGCTATGCCTTGAATGCGATAGACTCAACAGAGCGGGACAGTAGACCCTAATCTAACAACGGCACGCATCTGTCTGGGGCGAGTGGCGGTACATACCGAAAGGAACCGAGACATTATTCGGGCGTCTTTATGAGTGAAGCAATTGACCAGCCGACGCAGGAGGTGGTTGAGGCGGCGCAGGACGCGGGGGGGTTGGGCGGGCACCCGCGGGGGCTGACGACGCTCTTCTTCACGGAGCTGTGGGAGCGCTTCAGCTATTACGGGATGCGCGCCATCCTGGTGCTCTACATGGTCGCGCCGGCGGCGCAGGGCGGGCTCGGGTTCGACACGAAGCACGCGGCGTCCATCTACGGGACGTACACGATGTCCGTCTACCTGACGGCGCTGCCGGGGGGCCTAATCGCGGACAAGTGGCTGGGGGCGCGGCTGGCGGTGCTGCTCGGCGGGATAGTTATCGCCTGCGGCCACTTCACGATGATCTTCCAGTCGACCAACTTTCTCTACGCGGGGATGGCGCTGATCGCCATCGGCACGGGGCTCCTGAAGCCGAACATCAGCGCCATGGTCGGCGGGCTCTACAGCGAGAACGACCCGCGCCGCGACAGCGGCTTCTCGCTCTTCTACATGGGCATCAACATGGGCGCGGTGCTCGCTCCGCTCGTCTGCGGCTACCTCGGGCAGAGCGAAGGCTTCAAGAGCTTCCTCGCCTCGAACGGGTTCAACCCGGCGGCGAGCTGGCACTGGGGATTCGGCGCGGCGGGCGTCGGGATGATACTCGGGCTGGTGGTCTTCCTCGCGCAGCGCGGCCGCCTCCGCCAGGCCGAGGGGAGGATTGCGGAGAGGCAGGGGGGCGGGGCCGCCGAGGAGTCGCGCGACCAGAAGCTCACGCCGGGCGACTGGAAGCGCATCGCCGCCATCTTCATCTTCTTCCTTTTCACGATGCTCTTCTGGGCCGCCTACGAGCAGAAGGGCGCGAGCCTCAACCTCTTCGCCGCGAAGCTCGTCCGCACGGAGGTCTTCGGCTTCGGCTTCCCTTCGAGCTGGCTCCAGTCGCTGACGCCGCTCTTCGTCATCATCCTCGCGACGCCCTTCTCCGTCCTCTGGGTGAGGATGGGCGACCGTCAGCCTTCGAGCCCGGCCAAGTTCGCGCTCGGCATGCTCTTCATCGGGCTGGCCTACCTCCTGTTCATGACCCCGGCCGCGTGGCTCACCGCCGGCGGAAAGGTGAGCCCGCTGTGGCTGGTCGGCCTCTACTTCTTCGAAGTGATCGGCGAGATGTGCCTGAGCCCGGTGGGGCTGAGCACGGTGACGAAGCTCTCGCCGGCGAGGCTCGTCGGCATCATGATGGGCGTGTGGTTCCTCGCCTCTTCGCTCGGCAGCAAGCTCGCGGGCTACCTCTCGGGCTTCTTCGACGCCGAGAGCCCCGCCACGCTCGTCCGCCTCTACGGCGGCATCGCCGTCGGCCTCCTCATCGCCACCGGCATCCTCGCGGCGCTCATCCCCACGCTCCGCCGCCTGATGGGTCGCGTGCGGTGAGGAAGTAGACAGTAGAAGTCATCCCAAAACCCTTCGCAGGGTAGTTAGCGCGCAAGCCAGATGGACGAGAGCCGTAAACACCTTAGCCGAGCGCTCGTAACGCACCACCAGCTTGCAGAAAGTCTGGAGCCACGAGTTGGTGCGCTCGATGATCCACCGCCGCCTGTAACGGCGCATCTTCCGCCCGTCCTGATGCGTCGCCTGCGGGTTGTTGCGCCGCTTCGGGATGATCGGCTCGATGTCCCGCTTGACCAGCAGCCCCCGCAGCGGGTTGCTGTCGTAGCCGCGGTCGGCTATGAGCCGCTTCGGCCTGCGCCGCCTGGCTCTGCGCCCGCCGATGCGCCCGTTGGCGAGCGTCGGCTCGACGAGGCGGACTTCCGCCGGGGTAGCCGCCTCCACGTGTACTCCGAGCGGAGTACCCGCTCCATCGGCCAGTACCATGAGCTTCGTTCCCTTGCCGCCCTTAGTCTTCCCGACCAGCGGGCCCCCTTTTTAGCCCGGATGAACATGCCGTCGATGAAGCACTCATCCCAGCGTACCTTCTTCCGGTCGTCGAGCCGGTCGAGGAAGCCCCGCCACATGTTTAAGAGCACCTCCGACTCGGCCCACTCGGCCAGCCGCCGGTGTACCGTGCTCTTCGAGCCGTACCTTTCAGGCAGTTCGCTCCACGGCGCGCCCGTCCAGAGAATCCAGAGGATGCCCTCGAAGCACTTGCGGTCATCGGCCGGCGGGCGGCCGCCCTTCTTTGGCCGCTTGCGCCTCGGGAGTTGCTCCTTGATTAGCTCCCACTGCTTATCTGTCACTACTCGCCAAGCCATCGGACACCTCCGAGACTTGGTAAGCTACCGAAACCAAATTACTTGTCAACCAGTTTTGGGATGACTTCTAGTCAGTAGTCAGTAGAAACATAGAGGCGGCGCGTCCCGGCCATCAGCCGAGCGCGCCGCCTATCTTT
>DASVSK010001174.1:0-3362 GCA_036388135.1 Pyrinomonadaceae bacterium
CGCGCCAGCGCGCCCTCGTCCAGCGGGCCGACGAGGCTCACCGAAGCGACGACGTTATAGGTGGCGCGCCCCGGCTCCAACTGGTCGAGGAACCAGAGGCGCTGCTGCGCGTAGGAGAGGGGCGCGGGGCCCCGGCCGCCCCGGCGCGGGATGGCCCGCCGCGCGGAGGGTTCGACGCCCTCCTTTTGCAGCATCAGCGAGAGCAGCTTGCGCCGGTCTGACGAGATAGCGGGCATAAAAATTTTAGCGGATGGTGTGCGGGCGGCTGCGCCGCAGTGTGGGAGTTCTCTGAAGTGTGCCGGGTCTCGGGTCGCCGGCGTCCTTACGTGTGCGGCCTGTAGGCCGGGGGCGCGGGCCGGTGTGCCCGCGCCCCCGGCGTGGAGGCCCGCGTGTGGTTGCCGGACTAAGACTGTGCGGCGGCGGCCTGCGGCTCGGCCGCGCCCTGCGCCCCGGCGGCGGCCTGCGGGGTCTTCGCGTACTCGGGCACCTCGAACCCGAGCGTCTGGTGGCAGAAGTCAGTCCACTCGGGCGTGACCGAATCGAAGATGACGTTCTCGTCGATGAAGATTCCGTCGGTCACGACGTAGTTCTCTTGCAGGTAGAGGAAGTCGTCATCCGTGAGCGTCCTGGGGGCCGAGCCCTCCTCCGCGTCGTCGGCGGGGCGCGCGTTGGCGGCGTTCTCCGACCAGCCCGCGAACTCGCGCAGGCTCTTGACCGTGTATGCTTTGCAGTATCTCCCCATGTTGGGCATCTCTTAATCCTCCGAGTGGCTGTGTCTAAAGTTGGAGACCCTCGCTGTGCCGGGTCGCGTTCAGAAGGTGTAGACGTTGCTGACGAGCGTGGCGTCGCTGTAGGCCGCGTGGGGCGCGGGCATCAGGTCGTCGGGCCGCGGGCGCAGCGGAGAGCCCGCGACCTGCGGGAGGCCGTGCGACTGGTCGAAGATGCTCAGCTTGAGCGGCCCCTTCGGCCGCACGCGGAGGCTCATCTCGAAGCCCTCCTTCGGCAGGGCGTAGTAGCGCATCCCCCAGCGCTTCTCGCCGCCCACGGCCACGGGCGTCTTGAAGTCGACCCGCTTGCCGTTGACCTCGACGGCGAAGAGCTCGGCCTCCGAGTTGAGCTGCACGTAGACCGACTCGGCGTCCCGCGCGGAGTCGACTCGCAGGCGCAACTGGCGCTGGTCGCCCTCCGTCCGGTCTTCGACGACGGTGACATGCGGCGGCGCGAGCCCGGCCGGCGGGGCCTCGCTCTGTAAGAACTTCGCCGTGCCCGGCGACTGGAAGAGGTCGTTGAGCGGCGCGCGCCCCGAGCCGGCCGGGATGACCTGCCCCGTCCAGGCGTCGGGCCGTTCGTCGAAGCTCGCCCAGACGTTCCTGCCCGTCGAAGCGTCCGCGCCGTAGAATAGGTGGTTCGCGCGCGGGCGGCTCTTGTCGAACCCGGCGGTGACGACGCTCAGGGCGATGACGCCCACGCCGACCGCGGCCAGCGCGCCGGGCAGAACCCACCTGCGCGCGCCGCCGAGCAGGCTCAGGTGCGGGACGAGCAGCCCGAGCGCCAGCACGACCACCACCATCAAAGCCGCCGACAACTCCGGCCCCAGCCCGACGTAGATCAGTTGGACGAGCGGGCCGAACAGCATGAGTCCGGGGACGGCGAAGAGCGCCAGGTAGACCGGCGCGGACACGCGCTCCTCGCCCTCGACGCCGCCCTTCGCCATGACGACGAGCAGCACCCCCGCGAGGCTGAACAGCAGCGGCCACGTGAAGAGGTAGCTCGCGCCCGGCAGCATGACTGCGGACAGGAGCGACAGCGCGACCCACCAGACGAGCGCGCCCGCCGTCAGGCTCAAGGCGTCCGCGCGCCTTCGGAAGACGATGTAGAGCGCCGTCATGGCGGCGAGCGTCAGCGCGACGAAGCCCGCGAGGTAGAGGTCGCCGCCGTACCTGAGCCACTGCGGCATCGAGCTGTAGCCCGTGTAGAAGGAGCGCAGCGCCCACCACGCGACCCACACGACGCCGTAAGCGCAGGCCATGCTCAGCAGCAGCGCCAGCGCGCCGAGCGCCACCCCCTTCGGCGTCATCCGGCGACGCCTCACCCCGACGAACGCGACGACGACGAAGGCGAGCGCCGCGAGCGCGGCCAGCGGCAGCGCCCACGCGGACGGGTAGTTGACGAGGAAGAGGCCGAGCACGTCGAAGTAGACGGCGTCGGTCTTCGCCGCGGCCTGTAGGTCGAGGCCGCCGAAGTGGCGCGCCACCGCCAGCGCGTTCGAGCCGTGGTGCTGGAGGCTGCGCTCGTCGAGACCCTCGACGCTATCGATGCGCGCGTGGTAGTGCGGGACGCCCATGATGAAGGCGAAGTTCATCCCGGCCATACCCGAGCCCTTGAAGACCGTGAGGTCCGTGTCGTTGGGCATCAGCCGGTAAATCTCGTAAGAGAGCGAGTTGGCGACGGGGCGCGGGCTCGCCGCGGCGAACTCGCGCACGAGCCAGTTGTTGCCGCCGCTGGTCTCGAACATGATGGACGGGCCGCTGTTGCCGCGCGCCTCGAAGTTGAAGACGGCCGCCACGTCCTTGGCCCACGGGTGCTCGTCGACGAAGGCGCGCGCGCCGAGCAGCCCCGGCTCCTCGCCGTCGGTGAAGAGGAAGATGACGTCGTTCTTCAAGGGCGGCCCGGTCTTGAGCGCGCGCGCCGTCTCCAGCAGCGCGGCGACGCCCGCGCCGTCGTCGGCCGCGCCGGGGCTGTTCGGCACCGAGTCGTAGTGCGCGGCGAGCATGACGGCCTTGCCCTGCCCCGTCCCCTTCACGCGCGCGACGACGTTGCTGACGCTCGCGGCGCGCACCGACCCGCCCCGGTTCTGGTTGACGACGGTCGCGCCCTGCACCTCCGCGCCGACGCCCGACTCGGCCAGCGCGCCGACGATGTAGTCGCGGACGGCGGCGTGCTCGGCCGACCCGATCGGGTGCGGGCGGGCGGCAATCGCCGCGAGGCGCTTCATCGCGCGCCCCGAGGAGAACTCGGACGCCGGCGCGCCCTCCGAGACGGCCGCGGGCGGCCCGCCCCAGCGCAGAGCCAGAACCACGGCCGCCGCCGCGAGCAGCAGCACCGCCACCCCGAGGGCGGCCCGGCCGCCGAAGTCGCCCGCCGTGGTGTTCGCGCGCGGTCTCTCGCGCTCAAGCGCTAAGCTCATCGTTTCACCTTTCGTTTCGTTGAGAGTGCCCGGAGGAGATGTTGACAGAAGAGGCGTGGCGTGGCCGCCGCCGCCGCAGGCTCGAAGAGGGTAGACTCGCCGCCGCGTCCGGCGTCGCGCCGGGATGAGCCCGCGCGCCGCGCGTCGAACTTTATAGCGCCCGGGTGGAGCGTGG
>DASVSK010001175.1:0-3046 GCA_036388135.1 Pyrinomonadaceae bacterium
GAGCCCGAGCCCCGGGCCCGCGAAGCCGACGGGCGAGGGCGCGACGGCGTACTTCCAACTGAACTCCGGCTCGGCGTAGTGCGAGCCGGGCAGGGTGTAGAGCCGCGCGAGCGCCTCGGCCGGCGTGTCGGCGATGTTCGACGGCGGCCAGCGGTTCTGCTGAAGGCTGTTGCCGCGCGCCACTTCAATCGCCTTGAACTCCGAGACGCGCGACGACGGGCCCATCAACTGAATCCAGCCGCCGTTGAAGCCCGGCTCGACGCGGTTGATCTCGTCGAAGGCGTCGTCGCCGTTCTCCTGCGTCCAGAGGTGGCCGCCGACGGGGTCGAAGTCCATCCCGAAGCCGTTGCGCACGCCGTAGGCGAACGTCCTCCTGATGTTGTCGACGACGGGGCCGCCCTGAACCGTCGGGATTTGGGCGTAAGGGTTATCGACCGGCGTCGTGCCGTCGTCGTTGAGGCGGAGGATGACGCCAGCGAGGTGCGCGTCGTCGGGCTCGGGGCCGCCGAACTGGTCGTCGGGCGTGAGCGCGTCGGCGGGGCAGAGGGTCGTCGGCCCGCAGCGGAGGTTTTGCAGGAAGCCGCGCCGACCGTTGTCGCCCATCAGGACGTAGAGCTTGCCGTCGGGGCCGAAGCGCAGCACGCCGCCGTTGTGGTTGCCGCGCGAGGGCTGCCCGGCGTCGGTCTGGAGCGAGCGGAGTCTTATCAGCGTGCGGTCGAAGGCGAGCGCCGAGCCGTTCCAGACGAAGCGGTCGACGCGGTTGCCCCGCAGCGGCACCTCGTCGACGGCGGTCGTGTCCGCGCCCGTCGCGCTCTCCGTCCAGAAGAGGTAGACGAAGCCGTTCGTGGCGAAGCCCGGGTGGAGCGCGACCCCGAGCAGGCCGCGCTCCGACGCGCTGTTGACGGCGAGGTCGAGCACCGGCCCGAGCGGGACGCCGTTCCTCACGCGCACGACGCGCCCCGTGGCCTTCTCAAGAATCAGGAAGTCGTTCGCGCCGAGGAAGGCCAGCGAGGTCGGCTGGTCGAGCCCCCTGACGACCGTGCGGACGCCGAGGCCGGGGACGGTCATCGAAGGGCCGGCCGCCTGCGGCGCGACGGGGAGCGCCGTCACGACAATGTTGTTCGCGGGGAACGGGTCGCGCTCAAGCCCCGTGACCGTCGTGGTCGTCTGGAGCACGCCCTGCGTCGAGGTGCGGACGGTGAAGTCCAGGGTGGCGCTCTGCCCCGCAGGGATGTCCGGCAGGCGGCAGTCGTAGGCGAAGCCGCTCCCGACCGGGACGAACCCGCACCACTCGCCGAGCGCCCCCTCGTTGAAGGTGTGGAAGGCGAGCGGCAGCAGCACGACCAGCTCGACCCCGGAAGCCTTCGCCGGGCCGCTGTTGGTGACGGTGACGGTGTAGCGGATGTCTGTGTTCGTCTGCGCCGGGTTGGGCGAGACGGTCTGCGCGACGGCGAGGTCCACGTCCGACGCGGAGACGACGTTGAGCGCCGCCCGCGCCGTGCGCGTGAGCTGGCCGCCGGCCGCGCTCACTTCGAGCGTGCTCGCGCCCGCGGGCGTGTTCGCCGCGGCGGCGACCGCGAGCACGGAAGTCCGCGGGGACGAGTCGGTAATCTGGACGACCGCGGGCTCGAAGGACGAGAGGGCGTTCGGCGGCAGCCCCGTGAGGCCGAGCGAGACGCTGCCGGTGAAGCCGCCCAGCGGCGTGACCGTGACGTCGAAGGACGTGGCCTGGCCCCCCCGCACGACGGCGCGCGAAGACGGCGTGACCGTCAGGCGGAAGTCGGGCGCGGGCGGCTGGTAGGTCGCCGACTTGAAGGTGAAGTAGACGTTGTCGCCCGAGCTGTTGCCGTCGCCGTTGGCCTGGTTGCCGGCGACGTAGAAGGTGACGGGGCCGACGTCTTCCGCGGGCGCAGTCCACCTGAACGCCCACGACGCGCCGTTCTGCTGGCCGGGGAAAGTCCCCTTCGTGGTGTGCTCGGCGTACTCGCGCGCGGGGAAAGGCCCCTCGCCGCTGACGACGCGCGTGAGGTCGTCGGCGGGCGCGAACGAGCCGGCGCGCTCGTCGGCCGCGTCGAGCGCGGTCATCTCGAAGCCCCAGCGGACGCGCGTCTGGTCGGCCGTCGTGTGCGCGACCGTGATGTCGTAGGTCTGACCCGGCGTGTAAGTCTGCGGGACGCCGAGCGTGAGCGTCCCGGCGCTCTGCGCGGGCGTCGTGTGGCAGTCGGCGCAGTCAAGCTCGCCCGGCGCGCGCGTGAAGCCCGCGGGCGGGCCCGAAGAGTAGGCGCGCGCGTGCGGGTTGGCGGAGTTCTCCGTCAGGAGCAGCGCGGCCGTGAAGGCGGCGAAGAGGAGCAGTACGACGAGCTTGAGCTTTACCATTTCGGCGGCACCGCGGGGCGGAAGGTCTCGGATTTCAACTGCGGGGGCGAGGGGTTCCGCGCGGCGTCCGCGAAGCGAACCGTCCTGAACGCCGCGTCAAGCTTACGCCCCCTGTGATTAATGACGCCCTTCAGGACATAAAGCCCACGTCCGCCGTCGGGAAGCGGTCGAGCAGCGGGAAGACCGCCGGCAGGTCGGCCTGCGCGAGCCCGTACCATTTGGCGAGCGTCGCCGCGTACTGCTCGACGGAGGTGGTCGGAATCCAGCGCCCGCGGCTGTCGGCGTCGTCGGGGCCCGAGAGCGCGAGCGTCGGGAACGCGCCGTAGAAGTCGCCGCCGCGCACCGCGCCGCCCATGACGAGGTGGTGGCTGCCCCAGCCGTGGTCGGAGCCGACGCTCGCGCCCGAGCCCGCGGGCTGGAGCGTGCGGCCGAAGTCGGAGAGCGTGAACGCCGTCACCTCCTGCGTCACGTCCGAGCCGACGTAGAAGCCGCTCGAAGGGTTCCCCAGCTCGTTCCTGAGCAGGCTGTAGAAGGCGTTGAGCGCCTGGCTCAGTTGGAGCAGGAGGTTGTCCTGCGTGTTGCCGTTCGCGCCGCGCTGGTTGGAGTGCGTGTCGTAGCCGCCGGCCTGCACGAAGAAGATTTGGCGCTTCATCCCGAAGGTGGCGCGCTC
>DASVSK010001176.1:0-1887 GCA_036388135.1 Pyrinomonadaceae bacterium
ACGCAGAGCGCCCGCGCCCGCTCGTCCGTCAGCGCCCCGACGGTCGCGCGGCACTTCCCGCGGCAGTGGCGCAGGTAGTCGAGCAGCTCCTCCTTCGTGTAGACGCGCTCGGGCATGACGCCCGCCGGGTCCAGCTCGTCGAGCGTGAAGGGCTCGGGCGGCGCGAACCCCTCGGGCGAGCCGGACAGGTACAGGTCGAGGAAGAAGAGCGTGTGGTAGACGACGTACCAGAACTCCGTCTGCCGCCCGCGGTCGCCCCACAGCCCCGCCGGGCACGCCCGCACGGCGTTCTCAAGCATGTCCACCGCGGCCCCGAACTGCCGCCAGACGCTCTCTCTCCAGACGTTTTCCACTTGGATGTTTACCGCCGGACGTCTCCCAACCGACGTGCGGGCGCTACGAGAAGCTAAAGAATGACCCCGAGCCTCACGCCGTGATTATACGCTCGGCCCGTCATGCGCGCACAGGATGACTCCCGCATGATACGCGGATTTGGATGTCGGCGGAAGATTTTGCACGCGGCGGGTCGTCGGCGTCCTCACCGGCGCGCGCGCACTTTTTCGATTTTGGGATTTCGGTTTTCGGAAACGGACACCGCGGGCGTGTGCGCGCGGGCGGCGCGGGCGGGGAAGTGGCGTAAAAGCGGCGGTTTCGCGCGGGCGGGGCGTTGGTACGGGGGTTGTTACGGGGTGTGGCGAACGGATGTCTAAGAGAATCTCATGGCCATGGATGTAAAACGCCCCACGACCGACACGACGCGCACCGCCACGACCGACACGACGCGCCCGGCCACGACGGACGCGACGCGCCCCGCCACGACGGACGCGCCGCGCCCCGGCACGGACGTGAAGCGCCCTTCCTTTGACGCGGCGCGCTCCTCGATGGACGTGAAGCGTCCCCAGAGGAAGAACCGGCGGCGCGTGAAGCTGGCCGTGTACGCGACGCTGGCCGTGCTGGCGGTCGCGCTCATCACCTACGGGCTCTCGCGCCTGCCGAAGGCGTCGCCGAGCGTGGCGCGCGCCACCGTCCTGACCGACACGGTCAAGCGCGGGCAGATGCTCCGCAACGTGCGGGGCCTCGGCACGCTCATCCCCGAGGAGATTCGGCAGATCGCCGCCCCGGTCGAGGGTCGCGTCGAGCAGAAGTTCGTCAAGCCGGGCGAGACGGTGACGGCCGGCACGGTGCTCGTCACGCTCTCCAACCCCACGCTCCAGCAGGCCGCCGTCGACGTTGAGTACCAGATCAAGTCGGCCGAGGCCGACATGAACAACCTCCGCGCGCGCCTTGAGAGCGAGCGGATGAGCCAGCAGGCCGCGACCGCGCAGATACAGTCCGAGTACAGCCAGGCCAGGATTCAGCTCGACACCGACGAGCAGCTCGCCAAGGAGGGCCTCGTCCCCACGCTCACGCTGCGCGTCTCGCGCGTGAAGGTCGAGCAGCTCGCCAACCGCCTTGAGATCGAGAAGAAGCGTGTGGGGACGAGCCAGTCGCAGACGGCCGCGCAGATCGCCGCGCAGGCCGCGCGCGTCGAGCAGTTGCGCGCGCAGCTCCGCCTCAACCGCGAGCAGGTCGCCTCGCTCCAGGTGCGCGCCGGAACCTACGGCGTCTTGCAGGAGGTGACGGTCGAGGTCGGGCAGCAGATCACGCCGGGCACCAACATCGCGCGCGTCGCAGACCCCACCAGCCTCAAGGCCGCGCTCCAGATTCCCGAGACGCAGATTAAAGACATCACGCTCGGCCAGCCGGCCGTCATCGACACGCGCGGCGGCGGCACCATAGGCGGCGTCGTCCAGCGCATCGACCCGGCCGCGCGCAACGGCACCTTCACGGTTGACGTGCGGCTCGAAGGCCCGATGCCGCAGGGCGCGCGCGTGGATTTGAGCGTGG
>DASVSK010001177.1:0-4565 GCA_036388135.1 Pyrinomonadaceae bacterium
CGGCCACACTTTTGGGCGCAGTTAATTTCATCGACGCGTAGCCGGGAGGCGAGGCCCGGCCTGCTGATACGGAGGCGTCTCCGGCTATGACGGAACCGGGAATCAATGTCCGTGACGGGGTGTACCTCTCAAGTGTCCGGCCGACGGATAAGCCGGCACTGCTGGAGCATTTCGGCACGAGGGACATTTCTGAGACGACCCTCAACATACCTTACCCCTACACGGAGTCGGACGCGGATTCATGGCTCCACAAGAGAATCGCGCACTCCGAGGGGTCGGGCAAGGAGGTCACCTTCGCCGTCCGCGACGCCGGGGGCATGCTCATAGGAGTGGTCGGGGCCGATAGCCACCGGGTCGGCGCTTCGCACCGGGCGGAGATCGGCTACTGGCTGGCCAGGCAGTACTGGGGGCGCGGGCTCATGACGGACGCCGTCAGGGCGTACATCGGCTACGCTTTCGGTGAGCTACGGTTACTGCGGTTAACGGCCCAGGTGGTTGAGTTCAACCCCGGTTCAGCGCGGGTGTTGGAAAAGAATGGGTTCAAATTGGAGGGGCGTCTAAGAAGTCACGTCCGCAAGGGCGGGAAGCTTTTCGACGTGCGCTTTTACGGGTTATTGAAAGAGGAAGCACTTCATAGCTGAAGCTCGGGCGGCGCGCCGCTTCCGCGCGCTGAAATAATCTTCGACTGCGTCGAGCAATCGTCCCCGGGTCGGAAAGGGTAAAAAGGAGCGGGGCGCCACTCGACGCCCCGCAGGTAAACAAACATTCGACCGGGCGGCCGCTCAGTAGCGGCGAGGGTAGCGTCGGCTGCGCTTGGTGTAGAGGTACGAGCCCCCGGCACCGGCCAGTGCCCCGACCGCGGCGGCGCGCTTACCGCCGAAGGCCCCGCCGACCCCGGCACCCAGCGCCGTGCCGCCCAGCACGGTGCCGATGCGGCGGTTGCGCGAAGAGAAGTTGCGCTGCGCCGCCCTGCGGTTGAAAGCGTAGAGCGCGCCGGAGCCGGCCCCGATGGCCGCGCCCTTCTTGCCGGCGATGAGCGCGCCGGCGGCCGCCCCGACGCCGACGATGGCGGCCGTCCTCGCCTTGCGGCCGAAGCGCGAGCGAGTCTGCGCGCTGGCGGCGGGCGCGGCGGAGGCGGCCAGGATTAAGAGACAGAGAAACGAAAGAAAGTACCGCTTCATCTTCAAACCCCTTTGTTCTGTTGGAAAGGTAACTGAGAGTCCCGCGGCGCTCTCCCCTTCGCCGCGGGACTCTCAATAGACGCCGGTCACTGTTGATGACGCGACGCCAGTTAACGAATACAAGGAGCGTGCCGCGGCAGAATTATCGGCGGCCCCGCTTTAACGCCGCGTAGTCGTCGCGACGGCGCGTCCGCCGGTCGCCGTCAACACCCCTGATGGTACACCGCCACACGAATACGTGTGCCCGACTGCCTTACGCCGGGCACGGGCCGTGCCCACGCGGCGGCTCGCACGGCCCCCGCATGACACCGGCCCGATACTCTGTGGTTAGTGAAACGCGGACTGTGCTGAACGGCTCAGTGGTAGAGCAGGAAGGGCTTGCGGCTCTCGCGGAAACCCGCGGCCTGGCGGTCCCACTCCTCCAGCAGGGGGAGGAGCCGGCCGCCTTCGATGGCGAGCCTCACCTTGTCCGACCCCGTGAGGCGGTCGATGGTCGCCGTCCAGGCGAAATCCCGCAGGTGCCGCCTGCGTATCTCGTCGATGAGCAGCAGCGACGTGCGGACGGGTCGGTACGCCCGCCGGTCGGTGACGGCGAAACGAATCGCGGGGATACTCTGCCCCTTGTGCTTGGCCGCCGTCGTCGCCACCGTCATCGTAATCGCCTCGAACCGGACGCCCGGGAGCCGACGCTCGTTCATCACCCGTGCGACCTCCTGCGCGTTCAGCCAGGGGGCCCCGATCTGCTCGAAGGGGCGGTCGGTGCCCCTTCCCTCGGTGAGGTTGGTGCCCTCGAAGTAGACCGAACCGGGGTAGCTCGTCAGCGCGGCCAGGGAGCGGAGGTTGGGCGAGGGGTTGACCCAGGGCAGCCCCGTCTCGTCGAACCACTGAGAGCGCCGCCAGTTCTCGACCCGCGCGACGATGAGGTTCACGCCGATGCCGTACTCCCGGTTGAAGAGGGTGGCGAGCTCGCCGACCGTCATCCCGTGGCG
The DNA here is from genome assembly GCA_036388135.1 of Pyrinomonadaceae bacterium. GTDB lineage: Bacteria > Acidobacteriota > Blastocatellia > Pyrinomonadales > Pyrinomonadaceae > QHXN01. The sequence continues at coordinate 2,171 of DASVSK010001177.1, forward strand.
CGCCGGGATGGGGTACATCCCGACGAACGACTTGAACCTGGGGTCGAGCAGCGCGCCTTCGACGATCTCCCCGCCGATGGGGTTGGGGCGATCCAGGACGACGAACGGAATCCCCTTTCTCGCGGCGGCCTTCATCGAGAGGGCCATGGTGGAGACGTAAGTCCAGGTGCGTCCCCCGACCTCCTGGAGGTCGTAGACGAGGACGTCGACGTCCTTCAGCATCTCCGGCGTCGGGCCGCGATCCTCAGACTTGTAGAGGGAGTAGATGGGGACGCCCGTCTTGGGGTCGGTCTCGTCCACCACGTGCTCGCCCGCCTCGGCCGTGCCCCGGATGCCGTGCTCGGGGGCCAGCAGGGCCACCAGCTTCAAATCCTTGTGCCTGGCAATCAAGTCGATGTCCGAGGCCCCCGCCCGGTCGATGCCGGTGTTGTTGGTGATGAGGCCGACCCGCTTCCCTCGGAGCGCACGGGGCACGTCGGCGAGAAAAGTCTCGACGCCCACCCGAACCGTTGATGCCGGGGCGCGCGCCGTCACGCCCGCGCGCCCCGCGGCGGCGGCAGGCGACGCCGGGACCCGGGCCGGCGTCGTCGCGCACGCGACGAGCAGCAACAGGGCGTGGGCAAGAGCTTTCCAGCGTGGACGCGCCCACGTACGGCGCTCGCAAGCAAAGGTAGGGGCGAAGGTGGAAGCGGCGGCATCGAGGGCGGATGAAGATGACATGGGTACCGTTCGGACGTAGGTTTTTACAAACGCTTCAGCTCAAGCTCGGCGACGGACGCTTTCGTGAGGTTAACATGAGAGAAACTCTTGAGGGGAAGGTTTCTTGTATGCGGCGCGGCAGCCGCCGCGCGGGCGGTGGGTGGAAGACTGGCATTGTCCACGGCCTGCCGCGCCGCGAGGACGGGCGCGGCAAGCCGTGTATGAGCGGCGCGGCCCGTTCATCCGTCAGGTCTTTGCCTCGCGCCAAGCGGAAATGCCGGCGCGGGTATTTATGAGACCTCTTCTAGTAGAGTTCGCCGCCGCCGCTGTGCTCGCCGGGGTTCCAGTCGCCGGGGCGTGAGGACTCGCCGCCGCCACTACCTTCGCCGCCGCTGCCCTGCTGCTGCTGGTCTCCGACGCCCGAGGGCTCAAAGCCTGCCGGGTCGCTGCCTGCGGCCTCCGAGCCCGAAGTCGGCCGGTCCGCGCCGCCCTCGTCAATCCCGCCGCCGTCCGAAGTCCCCGCGTCGGCCGCGTCGTCGTTGGTTCTATCGCCTTCAGCCATGCGCTTCATCTCCTGTCGGTATTTTTTTTCGGGAGTTGGATTACGCGGGCAGTGTAGGGCGCGTGGGTCGGCGGGTCTGTACCGCTCCGGACAGATTGCGCGGAGGGTACGTTTCCGAACTGCCTCGCCCGCGCGGCCAAGTTACAATCACGGTTTCCCCTTGTCGTGATTTTCGTGTGAGTGCGGTGTCAAGGCGCTCACCCCAGACGCCGGGGCGCGGCCTCGGGTGCTCGGACGTGTCTCCGCGCGCGTCGAGCCCGTCGGGCGTCGCGTCACGGAAGACGCTTGACGGCGTCCGGACGCCGCACGCTATGATTGCGGGACGCATTCGACAAGGTCCCTGTTAGAGCATGATTTCGCGGGCGGGCGGCGGCGCGCTGAGTGAGGCCGCGGCCGCGCACGGCCCGGCGGCCCCGGCCGTCTCGCGCGTCGGCGTGAGGGCCGAGGCCGCTTCTTTAAATTCACGCGGGTAGGAAGATTAACAGAACCGTGCAGGCGCGCATCCCCGTCTCGACTTACAGGCTCCAGCTCAACCGCGAATTCACCTTCGAGCAGGCGCGCGCGCTCGTCGACTACTTCGCCGAGCTGGGCGTGACGGACTACTACTCGTCGCCCGTCCTGAAGGCGCGGCCGGGGAGCATGCACGGCTACGACATCGTCGACCACACCGAGGTCAACCCCGAGGCCGGCGGCGAGGCGCGGCTCACGGAGCTGCTCCAGACCCTGCGCGAGCGCGGGATGGGGTTCCTCGTCGACGTGGTGCCGAACCACATGTCCATCGTCACGGCGGAGAACGGCTGGTGGCAGGACGTCCTGGAGAACGGCCCCAGCTCCTCCTTCGCGCGCTACTTCGACATCGACTGGAACCCGCCCAACCCCACGCTCAAGGGGCGCGTGCTGCTGCCCATCCTCGGCGACCAGATCGGCCGCGTGCTCGAACGACAGGAGCTGCCCGACGCCTACCGCGACGGCGCGTTCTTCCTCAACTACTGGGAGACGCAACTGCCGGTCGCGGCGCGCAGCTCGACGCTCGTGCTGCGGCTCGCGCTCGAAGGCGCGCGCACGCTGCTCGGCGAGTCCGACCCGCACACGTTCGAGCTGGAGAGCATCATCACCGCGCTCGAACACCTGCCG
>DASVSK010001178.1:0-11905 GCA_036388135.1 Pyrinomonadaceae bacterium
GCCGGGCAGGACGTAAGAGGGGTTGACGACGTGCGTCGAGAAGTTGAGCGTCCAGGGCGCGGTCAGCAGCCACCCCCACACGAACCAGCGGGGCGTGTGCGGCAGGCGGCGCGAGCAGTACCACGCGAACAGGCACAGCGCCGCGAACGAGAGGGCGTTGACCAGCATGAAGGGCGACTCCGGCCACGGCGCGACCTTCAGTGGCAGGCCGACGAGCAGACCTTGCAGCGCGCCCGGCACCTGCACGCCGGGCGCGACGTCCGGCCCGAAGTAGGGCCACGCGCCCGTCGAGTAGAACTTCAGCCCGATGAGATAGACCTGCCGCTCGTCGTCGGCCCAGAACTGCGAACAGAGCCCGTAGCCGAGCCGGAAGAGGAACGCGGCGGCGAGCGCGGCGTAGAACGGGAGCCGCCGCCACGGCCGCCCTCCCCGCCCTGTCTCACGCGCCGGGGCGTCCGTCCGACTCACTTAAAGCTGCCCCGCGGCCTTCGCGTCGCGCGCGGGTGCGAGCTTCTCGGCGGCGAGCCGAAGAATCTCGCGCGCCTGCCTGTCCCAGTAGGGCCAGGTGTGGCCGCCGGGGAGCTGGCGGAACTCGTGCGGCACCTTCTTCTCGATGAGGAGCGCGGAGAAGTCTCGGTTGCCGCCGATGAGGAAGTCCTCCGTGCCGCAGTCGAGGTAGAGGAAGGGGAGCGCCTTCGTCCGCTCGGGCGTCAGCTCGCGCACGAGGCGGAAGATGTCGTTGGCGCGCCGTGTCTCGTTGTCGGGCGCGTCGGCCGGGCCGTAGACGCGCGCGATGGAGGGGCGGACGAAGGCCGGCAGCTTCTCGTCGGGCAGCCACGAGGCCGCGCCCAGCGCGCCGCTCGTCGAGCCGACGAAGGCGAACAGCCCCGGGTGCTTGAGCCCGAACTTCAGAGAGCCGTAGCCGCCCATCGAGAGCCCCGCGACGGCGCGCCCCTCGCGCGAAGCGATGGCGCGGAAGCGGCGCTCGACGTCAGGTATCAGCTCCTCGATGAAGTAGCTCTCGAACTTCTCGTTGGGCACGGTGGCGCTGTCGGTGTACCAGCCGTCGCGCCCCTCGGGGACGACGATGATGAAGGGGTACGCGGCGGCGTGGTCGGCGAGGCGCGCGCGCCCCGAGACCCAGTCGCCCGCGCTCCCGGAGAGCCCGTGGAGGAGGTAGAGCACGGGGTAGCGCCTCTGCTTCGAGGCTTCGCTCCTGTAGTCGGCCGGCAGGATGACGTTGTAGTGGAGCGGCGCGCCGACGAGCCGGCTCTCGAACGGCACGGTCTCGTAGCGGCGCGGGCCCTCCTGCCGCCTCTCGTCCTTCTTCTCGTCGCCGGGCGCGGGGCGTGTCTGCGCGGGCGTCGTGGTCGCCTGCGCGCGCGCGGCCGCCGCGGGCAGGAGCAGTGCTGACAGCAGGAGCAGGGTGCGCGTCGTTCTGTTCATCTCAGTCCTTTAAAACTCAGTCCCTCGGAATCGTTTCGTCCGCGCGCTCACTCGGGCGCGGCCAGCATGTCGGAGGCGACGCGGAGGATTTCCCGCGCCTGCGCGTCCCAGTACGGCCAGACGTGTCCGCCCGGGAGCTGCCTGTACTCGTGCCTTATCTTCCGCGCGGCGAGCACGGCGGCGAAGTCGCGGTTGACCTCGAACCACTCGTCGCCGAGCCCGCAGTCGAGGTAGAGGTAGGGGAGCGCGCCGCGCCGCGCTTCGGGGAACTCGCGCGCGAGCCGCGGGAGGTCGTTCTCGAAGCGCGCCGCGCCGCCCGCCTCGCCGAAGGCGCGCGCCAGCGACTCCTCGTCGGAGCGCGAGGCCGCGTCGAGCGCCCCGCTCGTCGAGCCCGCGAAGGCGAACAGCTCCGGGTGCCTGAACCCGAACTTGAGCGCGCCGTAGCCGCCCATCGAGTAGCCCGCGACCCCGCGCCCGCGCCTGTGGCCGATGGTGCGGAAGCGGCGTTCGACGTCGGGCACAAGCTCCCGCAGGAAGTGCGACTCGTGCGGCTCGCCGCCCGGCGCGTCTGTGTACCAGCCCTCGCCGCCCTCGGGCGTTACGACTATCAGCCGGCGCTCGGCGGCGTAGTGCTTGAGCGAGCTGCGCGTCAGCCAAGAGTCGTAGTCGCCGCCCCAGCCGTGCAGAAGGTAGAGCACGGGGTAGCGCGTCGCGCGCGAGGTGACGAGGCCGTAGCCGGGCGGGAGCAAGACCCTGTAGGCGACCGTCCGCCCCAGCAGCGCGCTCGGCAGTCGCACGGTCTCGACGCGGACGCGGCCCGCGTACTCGAAGTAGAGCGCCGCGAGCGCCGCCATGAGGACGAGAATGAGCGCCGCCAGCCGCAGTCGTTTCATCGGGACCGTTCGAGGTCGGCGCGCGCCGCCTCCTCCGCACGCTTGCGCGCGAGCCCTTCGCGCCCGTCGTACCTGATGAACTGCGGGAGCAGCAGCGAGAGCAGCGCCGTCCCCGCCACGCAGAGCACGCCGCCCGAGACTATCGAGGCCGTCACCCCGAAGAGCCGCGCGGCCACGCCCGCCTCCGCGTTGCCGAGCAGCGGCCCCGTAGTGTAGCTCACGACCTCTATCCCCGCGAGGCGGCCGCGCAGGTGGTCAGGGATGGTCTGGTTCCAGATGATCGAGCGGAAGAGCCCCGACACCATGTCGGCCGCCCCGGCGAGCGCCAGGCACGCCAGCGCCAGCCAGAGCCTCCCTGAGAGCCCGAAGCCGACTATCGCCCCGCCCCACGCCCCCGCCGCCAGCGCCACGCACAGCCCGTGCCGGTTGACGCGCTTCGTCCAGCCCGACGTGAGCGTCACGCACATCGCGCCGAAGGCGGGCGCGGCGTAGAGCAGCCCCACCGACGCCGCGCCGAACCTCTCGGCGACCGCCGGGAAGAGCGCCATCGGCATCCCGAAGAACATCGCGTTGATGTCGACCAGATACGTCCCCAGAAGCTCCGGCCGAGAGCGCGCGTAGCGCAGCCCCTCGGCGACCGTGCGCAGGCTCGGGCGGTCCGCGCCCGCGGGCGGCGGCGAGGCCCTCATCGCCCAGAGCGCCGCGAGCGAGGCGGCGAAGGTCACGAAGTCAACCGAGTACGCGGCGACCGGGCCGGCGGTCGCGATGAGCAGGCCGCCGAGCGCCGGGCCCGCGATCATCGAGACGGTCGTGCCCAGGCTCCTGAGCGCCATCGCCGCGGGCATCTGCTCGGCCGGGACGAGCCGCGGGACGAGCGCGTCGAGCGAAGGCCGCTGCAAGCCCGTCAGCGCCGCGAACAGCGCCGCGCAGACGAAGAGCACCCACACGCGCGGCTTCGCCAGCAGCGAGTTGAAGACGAGCGCGAGCGTCCCCAGCGCGAGCAGCGCCTCCGTGACGCGAACCAGCCGCCGCCGGTCGACCGCGTCGGCCAGCGCCCCGCCGACGAACGCCATCACGAAGATGGGCACGAACTCCACGACGCTCAGCAGCGCCGTCGCCAGCGTCGACCCCGTGAGCCTGTAGGTCTGCCACGGCAGCGCCACGAACGTCATCATCGACCCGAAGAACGACACCGCCTGCCCCGCGAACAGCAGCCGGAACTCCCTCGACTCCGCCAGCGGCGTCACGTCCAGCGCCACCGCGCCGAAGGCCCTCCGCGCCCAACCCCCGCGGCGCGCGCCCGCCTCCGACGCCTCCAAAGGGTCGGGCGTCAGGTGCGTCGAAGCTTGCGCGGGCGGTTCTTCCAAGAGGTTTGCGGCCGACGCCGCGCGGCCGTGCGAGCCGCGGGCGGCGCTAGAAGATCAGTTTGATGAGGACGACGGCGAGCGGCGGGCCGGCGATGCCCATCAGCACCGTGACGCCGAGCGCGACCAGCGCCGGCGGCCAGCCCGTGGGGCGCGTGCCCGCGTAGCGGTGGCGCGCGATGAGCCATGTGACGAGCCACGAGACCGCAAAGTTGCCCGCGAGCACGAGCAGGGCGTAGACGAGGATGATGACGCCGCCCGTCGACTCGCTGAAGCCGTTGAGGCCGACGAGCAGCATCAGCCCGCCGAACGCGCCGAAGACGACGAGCGTCACGGCCGTGACGAGGCACGTCGCCAGAATCATCGCCGGCCACGGCGTCGGCCTCTGACCCGAAGCGTAGTTCATGCGCCCGCCCCCATCACTCGTCCCCGGCCCCGAGCATCGGAATCTTCAAGCCCTTCCCGCGCGCCGTCGCCTCGGCCTCCTCGTAGCCGGCGTCGACGTGGCGCGCGACGCCGAGGCCGGGGTCGTTGGTGAGCACGCGGTTGAGGCGCTTCGCGGCCTCGGGCGTCCCGTCGGCGACCGAGACCTGGCCGGCGTGGAGCGAGTAGCCGATGCCGACGCCGCCGCCGTGGTGGAACGAGACCCATGAGGCCCCACTTGCGGTGTTCAGGAGCGCGTTGAGGATGGGCCAGTCGGCGACGGCGTCGGAGCCGTCGCGCATGCCCTCGGTCTCGCGGAAGGGCGAGGCGACCGAGCCCGTGTCGAGGTGGTCGCGGCCGATGGCGACGGGCGCGAGGAGTTCGCCGCGGCGGACGAGGTCGTTGATGGCCTCGCCCATCTCGGCGCGCTCGCCGTAGCCGAGCCAGCAGATGCGCGAGGGCAGGCCCTGGAACTGCACACGCTCGCGCGCGAGCCGCATCCAGCGCTCCAGCGTCCGGTCTTCGGGGAAGAGTTCGAGCGCGAGGTCGTCCGTGCGGCGTATGTCTTCGGGCGAGCCCGAGAGCGCCACCCAGCGGAACGGCCCCTTGCCCTCGCAGAAGAGCGGGCGGATGTACTCGGGGACGAAGCCCGGTATCTCGAAGGCGTCGGCGAGCCCCGCGTCGAGCGCCTGCTTGCGGATGTTGTTGCCGTAGTCGAAGGCGACCGCGCCCGCGCGCTGCATGGCGAGCATCGCCTCGACGTGTCGCGCCATCGACTCCATAGAGCGCGCGACGTAAGCCTTCGGGTCTGTTAGCCGCAGCTCGCCGGCCTCTTCCAGACTCATTCCCGCAGGGACGTAGCCGTTCAGCTGGTCGTGGGCGCTCGTCTGGTCGGTGACGGCGTCGACCCGCACGCCGCGGCGAACCAGCTCGGGCAGCACCTCGGCGCAGTTGCCGACGAGGCCGACCGAGACGGCGCGCCTCTGCTCCACGGCGTCCTCGCAGATGCGCAGCGCCTCGTCTAAGTCGAGCGCGAGCCGGTCGCAGTAGCCCGTGCGGACGCGGCGCTCGATGCGCTCGCGCTCGACCTCGACGCCGAGGAAGACCGCGCCGTTCAGCGTCGCGGCGAGCGGCTGCGCGCCGCCCATCCCTCCCATCCCGCCCGAGACGACGAGGCGGCCCGAGAGGTCGCCGCCGAAGTGGCGGTCGGCCATCGCGGCGAAGGTCTCGAACGTGCCCTGCACGATGCCCTGCGAGCCGATGTAAATCCAGGAGCCGGCGGTCATCTGCCCGTACATCATCAGGCCCTTGCGCTCCAGCTCGTGGAAGTGCTCCCAGTCGGCCCACGCGCCGACGAGGTTCGAGTTGGCGATGAGCACCCGCGGCGCGTAGTCGTGCGTGCGGAAGACGGCGACGGGCTTGCCCGACTGGACGAGCAGCGTCTCGTCGTTCTCAAGGCGGGTCAGCTCGCGCACGATGGCGTCGAACGCGGGCCAGTTGCGCGCCGCCTTGCCCCGGCCGCCGTAGACGACGAGCTCCTCGGGGCGCTCGGCCACCTCCGGGTCGAGGTTGTTCATCAGGCACCGCAGCGCCGCCTCCTGGTGCCACCCCTTACAGTTCAACTGCGCGCCGCGCGGCGCGCGGACGGTTCTCGGTTGGGACATGACTTAATCAGTTGTTCCTCTTCGCCTGAATCCCGCGCACGACCTTCGTCACGAGGCCGCGCGGGAAGAAGCCTATGCTGCGCGCGAGCAGGTTGTTGCGCAGGCCGGGGATGACGAGGGCCTTGCCGGCGAGCAGGCCGCGGTAGCCGGCCTCGGCGACCGTGCGCGCGTCCATCGCGCCGCGGTCGAAGAGCTTGGAGTCGCCCAGCCCGGCGGCGGCGACGAAGCCCGTCTCGGTGGGGCCGGGGCAGAGCGCCGAGACGCGGACGCCCGTCCCCTCGCACTCGTTCGAGAGCGCCTCGGAGAAGGAGAGCACGTACGCCTTCGACGCGTAGTAGACGGCCATCAGCGGCCCCGGCTGGAAGGCCGCCGTCGAGGCGACGTTCATCACGTAGCCGCGCCGCCGCGCGAGCATCGCGGGCAGGAAGAGCTTGGTCAGGTGCGTGAGCGCCGAGACGTTGACCTGTAGCAGGTCGACCTCGTGCTTCAGGTCCGTCTCGGCGAACAGGCCGTAGCTGCCGAAGCCGGCGTTGTTGACCAGCGCGTCGACCGAGACGCCCGCGCCCCGCAGCTCTTCAAAAATCTCCCGCGGCGACTCGGGGCGCGAGAGGTCGGCGGCGAGCACGCGCGCCGAGACGCCGTGCTTCGCCCTCAGCTCTTCGGCGAGGCTCGCCAGCCTGTCGCGGCTACGCGCGACGAGGACGAGGTCGTGGGCGTCGGCCGCGAACAGGCGCGCCAGCTCCTCGCCGATGCCGCCCGAAGCGCCCGTGACGAGCGCCGTCATCTTCGACTCACTCATTGTGCCCCACAGGCGGCGACGCCGCGGCCGAGCGTGCGTTCGAGGAAGGCCGCGACGCGCCTGTAGGCGGTGACGCGGTTCGTCAGCTTGCGTATCGAGTGACCCTCGTCGGGCCAGCGCAGGTACTCGACCTGGCCGCCGCGCTCGCGTATCGCGCGGACGAACTGGTCGGACTCCGTGACGGGGTCGCGCGGGTCGTTCGCGCCGTGCGAGACGAGGAGCGGGGCGCGCACGTTCGCGACGTGCGTGACCGGGCTCAACTGTTTGAAGAACTCGCGGTCGGCCGCGTCGTCGATGTCGCCGTACTCGATTCTGTCCGAAGCCTTCAGCGCGGGCGACGCGCCTTCGAGCGCCGTCACCCAGTTCGAGACGCCGACGAAGCTGACGCCCGCCGCGAACTTGTCGGGCAGCAGGGCGAGCGCCGCGTAGGTCATGTAGCCGCCGTAGGAGCCGCCCATCACGGCCGCCTTCGACGCGTTCACGGGGTGGTTCGACTTCGCCAGCCACTCGACGGCCGCGCCCATGTCCTTGACCGCGTTCGGCCGCAGCCGCCCGTTGTCGAGCCGCGCGTAGCGCTTGCCGTAGCCGGTCGAGCCGCGGAAGTTGAGGTCGAGCACGGCGTAGCCGCGCGCGACGAGGTACTGCGTCACCGAGCCGAACGAGGGGCGCGCCTGCGCGGTCGGCCCGCCGTGTACGTTAAGGACGACGGGCGCGCGCGCCGCGGCCGAAGCGCCGCGCGGGAGGTAGAGCAGCCCGTGGAGGGTCTCGCCGTCGTGGCCCCGGAAAGAGACGGCCTCGGGCGCGACGAACCTTGCGGGGTCGAGCCCGGCGAGCGACGACTCGGTGACGCGCACGACGCCCCCGAGCAGGAGCGGGCCGCCGGGCAGGGCGCGCGGGCCGTTCCCCGCCCGCGGCTCGTTCCGCGGCTCGCCCACCGTCAGCGTCGCCAGCGAAGGGTCGAAGACCCAGACGTCGCCGGGGACGCCGGGGGCGCTCAGTTGGAAGGCCAGCACGTTCGAGCGCGCCGCCCATTCGAGCGCGCCGACGACGCCGCGCACGGACTCGGTCGTCGGACGCGCGCCGCCGCGCGTGACGGCCGGCGCGAGCGTCGTCGTGCGCTTCGCCGTCAGGTCGCGCGCCGACAGCTCGGAGAAGCCGCCGACGTTCTCCGACCAGGCGAGCCAGCGGCCGTCCGGCGAGAGAGCGACGCGCTCGACGTCGCGCCCGGGCGTCTCGACCCAGGAGAGCTTGCGCGTTTGAAGGTCGTAGAAGGCGAGCCCGGCGAAGTCGCGCCCCTCGTCCGTCGTCACGTAGAAGCCGCGCGAGTCGGGCGTCCACGCGAACGAGTCGTAGCGCGCCGCCTCCTTCGGCTGGAAGAGGGGCCGCGCCTCGCCCGTCGTCAGGTCGAGGTGGAGCACGTCGTTCGAGTCTTCGCCGCGCGTCTTCGTGAGCAGCAGCCCCGAGCCGTCGGGCCGCCACGCGGCGACGTAAGTTCCGCCCTGCCCGGCGTAGACGCGCAGCGGCCTCAGCTCCTCGGCCTTCAGGTTGAGCGTGTAGACGTGGAAGTCGTTGCCGCCGGGCTCGGTGGCGGCGAAGGCGGCGAGGCGGCCGTCGCGCGAGAAGCCGCCCCACGAGCGGAAGGCTTCCGAAGGCGCGAGCAACTGGCGCTCGCGCGTGCCGTCGGGCGAGACGAGGTAGAAGCCCTCGCGCTCGTTGCCCGAGCGGTCGACGCCGTAGGCGATCCAGTCGCCGTCGGGCGACCACTCGTGGAAGGTCACGCTCTCGCCGAAGGTGACTTGGCGCGGGGCGGAGCCGGGTTTAGTCTCCGCGACCCAGAGCTGCGGCGTGCCCGTCGTCGAGGTGCGGAAGGCGACGTGGCGGCCGTCGGGCGAGAGCGAGGGCGCGGCGGCCGCGCGCGCGTTCAGAAAGCGCGCGATGTCGGGGCAGGCCGCGCCCGCCAGTCCCAGGTCCCCCGCGACGGGCGTGGGCACGTCCTCGGGCGCGGGCGTCTGCTTCTGCGCGGCCGCCCCCGCGCCGAAGAGCGCGAGGCAGCACAGCAGCGCGAATCCTCTTCTCATCGCAAGCCTCCTCGGAAGATTAGCAGGCGGCGGGCAGACGGCAGTAGGCGGCCGCGCCGCGTCAAGAGGGTCGAGAGATTAAATCGAATTCGTTCGACGTCGCGGCCGCCGGGGCTTAAAAAACCGCCCCGAGGCCGTCCCTTAACCGCCCGCCGCCGTCTGCTTACCGCCCGCCACTTTCCTTCACTCGCCCGACCGGCCGGGCCAGATGGCGCGGAACCAGCGGCCGGGGCCGCTCTCTTCGCCGACGAGCTGTTCCAGCTCGCCCGCGTCGAGCCAGAGGCCGCCGCAGGTGTCGCAGCGGTCGATGTTGACCTCCTGGTAGACCTCGGAGCGGAGCCTGCCCGTGCAGCGCGGGCAGGGCATCGTCGCGGGCTCGCCGCCTTTCGTCTGCGCCTCCTCGCGGATGGCCTCGCGCAGGCGTTCGAGCGACTCCTTGTCCTTGCGCCGGAAGTACTCCTCTTCGAGACCCTTTCGGCGTTCGTCGAAAATGTCTGACACTGGCTTTCTCCTCCTCGGGTTCTTCGCGCGACGGCGGCGGCCGGGCCCGCGCGCGTCGCGCGGGGCGCGCACGGCCGGCGTCGGGTTGGTTTAAACGGACTACGTCGGTAGCAGAAAATGTAATAGCAGAAAACCGCCGCCGCGCGCCACCCGCACGCGCGGCGGCGCTTGCGCCCGACGGCCGGTCTTCAATAAGCTTCACGCGCAAGCCCGACCCCGTCCCGCTGGAGAGGCACACGATGGCAATCGGCCCGCGCACGCGCGTGCTCCTGTTGGCGGCCGCGCTCTTCGCCGCGCTCGGCGCGCTCGTCTGGTTCCTCAGCTACCGCTACTGGTCGCAGCCGGTCACGCCGCTCGCGCCGCCTTCGCAGGACGCGGAGCGGCTGCCGCCGGCCGCGACGCCCTCGGCCACAAGCACGCCCGCCGCCGACGCGACCCCCGCCCCGGCGCTGACGCCCACGCCGACGCCCGCCGCTGCGGCCGACCCCGCGCCCGGCGCGTCGGCGCAGGCGGGAACGGGCACGGGCGAAGCGGCTTCGCCGCTGGCCGCGATGCGCCTGCTGATACCGGTGCGGGGCGTTGAGCCGGGCCAGTTGCAGGACACGTTCAAGGACTCGCGCAGCGCGGGGCGCGTCCACGACTCCATCGACATCATCGCGCCGCGCGACACGCCCGTGGTGGCCGCGACCGACGGCCGCATCGTCAAGCTCTTCCGCAGCGTGAAGGGCGGGATGACGCTCTACCAGCTCGCCTCCGCCGACGAGCGCTACGTGCTCTACTACGCGCACCTCGAACGCTACGCCGACGGCCTCGCCGAAGGCCACCTCGCGCGCCGCGGCGAGACCATCGGCTACGTCGGTGACACCGGCAACGCCACGCCCGGCAACACGCACCTCCACTTCCAAATCTACCGCGTCGAAGACCCCAAACGCTTCTGGACGGGTGAGAACATCAACCCCTACCCGCTGCTCCGCGGCGCGCAGTAGCCGCCGGGGCCGCAGACTTTTTCTGTACGCAGGGCGTTCGTAAACGGTGCGCGCAGACCCGCGCGCGCGCGAGTTTTATGGGAAAAGTGCGGGGAATTGCGCGCGGGAACGGGAGTTGCCATGGGGAGACGGAAGCACCCGTGTGTAATCTCTCCCGCCGAACGGATAGGCACCGGGGGCTCGGTTCATTAGAGGAGTCTTAAAAGATCGATGAGCACTGAATTGACGAAGACGATTTGGAAATCGCCGACGGCGCTGGTCGCCGCGGCGCTGCTGCTGCTTGCCTCGGGCTGCACGACGGGCTCGCCGACGAACACGGCCGCGCCCAACGCCGCGGCCACGCCCGCGGCCACGCCGGCGGCCAACGCCTCGCCGGCCGCGAGCGGCGCGGCGGCGGCGGCCAACCTGCCCGTGACGCTGCCTGTGCTCGACGCGATGTTCGCCGACGAGTCGTTCGCGGGCGAGCTGAAGTCGAAGCTGCAACTGACGGACGAGCAGGTCGAGGGCCTGCGGCGCGTGGCGTCCGAGGAGCGCGGCAATCTCGACGAAGCGGGCGAGGCGTCGGGCACGACGACCGCGGCGACGCGGCGCGCCGCCGAGAAGGTCAGGTTGGTCATCGGCGCGGAGAAGGCCACGGCCTTTAACGCCTTCGTCAGCGAGCGATGGGCGGGCGGGGCCGGGGACGTGGCCGACGCGAAGCCGAACTCGGTGCCGACCGACACGCGCGTCGTCGTCAACGCGCCGGCCTACCGCATGGACGTCTTCCAGGGCGGCAAGCTCGTCAAGACCTACCGCGTCGGCATCGGCTACCCGGAGTTCCCGCTGCCGCAGGGGATGAGGAAGGCCGACACCATCATCTTCAACCCGACGTGGACGCCGCCCGACGAGCCCTGGGTCAAGGGCAAGTTCGCGCCCGGCAAGAAGGTCGAGGCGGGGAGCAAGGACAACCCGCTCGGCCTCATCAAGATTCCCATCGGCCTGCCGTCGCTCATCCACGGCGGCAAGAGCGCGGCCCGGCTCGGCGGCTTCGCGTCGCACGGCTGCGTCGGTCTGACCAACCAGCAGGTGCAGGACTTCTCGGTCGTGCTCGCGGGCATCGGCGGCGCGCAGGTCACGCCCGAGGACGTCGCCGGCTACGCCAAGAGCCGCGAGGAGACCAAGCAGGTCAAGCTCTCTTCGGCCGTACCCGTCGAGCTGCGCTACGAGACCATCGTGGTCGAGGACGGGAAGCTCCACATCTACCGCGACGTCTACGACAAGGGGACGAACACGGAAGAGAACCTCCGCCGCGTGCTCGAAGCCTTCGGCGTGAGACTCGAAGACCTTTCGGAGCCGGAGCGCGCGCAGGTCACGCAGGCGCTCCAGGCGATGGCGCGCGACGCGCAGGGCAACCCGGCCGACGGACAGCCCGCGACGCCCACGCCTACGCCGACGCCGGGCAAGGGCGCGAACTCCAACGCCAACGCCAACGTCCGCGAGACGAAGACCATCAAGGGGCAGAAGGAGGTCGTCATCGACATCGCGGCGCTCTGGGGCAAGGGCTACCCCGCGCCCGTCAACCTCGACACCGGCGGCGCGCCGCAGCCGAAGCAGCCCGCGCAGTCTAAGAAGAAGGCTTGAAGCAGTAGACAGTAGACAGTAGTCAGTAGTCAGTAGAAAAACCGAGCGGCGCGCCCGGCCTAAAGGCTGAGACGCGCCGCCCGTTTTTTTATCTACTGACTACTGACTACTGACTACTGTCTACTTCCCCC
>DASVSK010001179.1:0-4726 GCA_036388135.1 Pyrinomonadaceae bacterium
GCGTCGGCGGCGTCCCCCTCGGCGCGGTCGCGCAGGACTTCCGCGCCGTCGAGCGCGGCGACCAGCCCGTAGAGGCAGAAACGCTCGCCCTCGAAGGTCGCGTGCGCCGCGATGGGAACCTGGCAGCCGCCGCCGAGGCTGCGCAGCAGCGCGCGCTCGGCGAGGACTGCTGCGCGCGTCCGCGGGTCGTCGAGCCGCGAGACGAGCGCGTTCGTCCCCGCGTCGTCGGCGCGCGTCTCGACGCCGAGAGCGCCCTGGCCGACGGCCGGGAGCATCTCGATGGGCTCGATGGCCGCGCTGATGCGCCCGCCGAGTCCGAGCCGCCGCAGGCCCGCCGACGCGAGTATCAGAGCGTCGTAGTCGCCCGAGTCGAGCTTGCGCAGCCGCGTGTCCACGTTGCCGCGCAGGTCTTTAATCTGTACGTCCGGCCGCAGGTGCTTCAACTGCGCGACGCGCCGCAGGCTCGAAGTGCCGACGACCGCGCCCGCCGCCAGGTTCTTCAGCGAGGCGTTCCCCGAGGCCGCGCCGGCGCGCAGCACGAGCGCGTCGCGCGGGTCTTCGCGCTCGGGCGTGGCCGTGATGGCGAGCCCTTCGGGGGTGACGGTCGGCAGGTCTTTGAGCGAGTGGACGGCGACGTCCACCCTCCGGTCGAGCAGCGCGACCTCCAGCTCCTTCGTGAACGCGCCCTGCCCGCCGATGGTCGAGAGCGGCGCGTCGAACTTCACGTCGCCCGTCGTCTTGAAGATTTCAATGCGGACGGAGACGCCGGGGTCGAGCGCTTCGAGCCGCGCCTTCACCCACTCCGACTGCCAGAGCGCGAGCTTCGACCCGCGCGAGCCGATGACGATCTCTCTCATAACAAAGGCGGTGAACGGTGAACGGTAAATAGTGAATAGAAGAATCGATTTTCAACCATTCACTATTCACCGTTCACCATTCACCGCTCCCTCTCCTCCAGGCCGAAGACCTCGCGCCACGCCTGCACCTCGCCGTCCTCGCCCGCCTCGTAGGAGCGGCGGATGCGGTGGATGACGGGGTGCGAAATCTTGTTGACGGTCGACATGAGCATCGCCTCGATGGCCTGCTCCTGCTCGGGCGTGAGCGGGCCGAGGCGGCCGCGCTGGCGCTCGAACTCCTCGCGCGCGATGCGGCGGAGCTTCTCCTTGAGCGCGCCGACCGTGGGGCCGAGGTCGAGGTCGCGCAGTGCCTGCTGAAACTGCGTCACCTCCGTCTCGACGATCAGCTCGGCGCGCTCGGCCTCGCGCTCGCGCTCGCGCAGGTTCGAGGCGACGACCGCTTCGAGGTCGTCGACGTCGAAGACGAAGAGGTTGGCGAGCTTAGCCACGTCCGGGTCGACGTTGCGCGGGACGCTGATGTCGATGAAGAAGGCGGGGCGGTTGCGGCGCGTCTGGCGCGCTCGCTCGGCCATCTCCGGGGTGATGAGGTAGTCGGGCGCGCCCGTCGAGCAGATGACGACGTCGGCCAGCGCCAGCGCCTCTTCGAGCGCGCCGAACTCGACGGCCTCGCCGCCGAAGGCGGCGGCCAGACGCCGCGCCGTCTCGTAGGTGCGGTTGGCGACGAGCACGCGCGCCGCGCCCGCGCCCGCGAGGTGCTGCGCGGCGAGTTCCGCCATCTCGCCCGCGCCCACGAGCAGCACCGTCACCCCCTTGAGCGAGCCGAAAATCTTCCGCCCCAGCTCGACCGCCGTGTAGCTGACCGAGACGGCCGAGGCCGCGATGCCGGTCTCGCTGCGCACGCGCTTGGCGACGCGCAGCGCGTGGTGGACGAGCTTGTGCAGGACGCGCCCCGCCGTGCCGGCCTCGACCGCGAGCGAGTAGGCGTGGCGCACCTGCCCCAGGACCTGCGGCTCGCCGACGACCATCGAGTCGAGCGAGGAGGCGACGCGGAAGATGTGGCGGACGGCGTCGTCGTCGGCGTGCGTGTAGAGGTGCCCGCTGAAGAGCTCGACGGGGACGGAGCGCACGCGGCTCAGGAAATCGCTCAGGCGGCCGACGGCGTCCGGGGACTTCTGCCCGGCGGAGGCGGCCAGAACCTCCACGCGGTTGCAGGTCGAGACGATCAACCCCTCGCGCACCAGCTCGCCGTCGACGAGCGCGCGCAGTCCCTCGGCGCACGCCTCGTCGCTGAACGCCAGGCGCTCTCGCACCTCGACGGGCGCGGTCTTGTGGTTGAGTCCGACGACGACGATTGACATCTGTTACCGGAAGACGTGGAAGCCGCCGAGCGCCACCGCGCCGGCGAACGTGCAGAGGACGAGGGTGAAGCCGCCGACGCCGAGCCACGCGGCCTTGCGCCCGCGCCACTGGACGCGGAAGTGCAGCAGCGCCAGGTAGACGACCCAGGTCAGCACCGCGAAGAACTCGGTCGGGTCGTTGTGGAACATGCGGAGGCTGCGGGCGCGCGACCAGACGGCGCCGGTGACGATGCCGAGCGTGAGCAGCGTGAAGCCGACGCTCGCCGCCGTCGATGCTACGTCGTCCACGGTCGAGAGCGACGGCAGGCGGTGGAAGACCGCGCCGAACTTCTTCAGCCGCAGCTCGCGCTCCTGCCAGAGGTACATCACGCTCGCCGCGAAGGCGACGAAGAAGGAGGCGTACCCGAACAGCAGCAGCGTGACGTGGACGGGGAAGAGCCAGGAGCCGCTGCCGCCGGTCACGACGCTCGGGTCTTTGCCGGGGTCGGCCGAGACGAGCTGCGACGCGAGGACGATGAGCGCGACCGCCGGCAGCAGGAACGCGCCGAGCGCGCGCAGCGGGTAGCGGTACGTCACGAGCCCGAAGGCGACGACCAGCGTCCAGGCCAGGAAGGAGAGCGCCTCGGCGGTGCTGAAGAGCGGGTAGTGGCCGTCGCGCGCCCAGTCGAAGATGATGGAGCCGGTGTGCGCCGCGAACCCGAAGGCGGCCGCGTAGAGCGTGAGCCTCTCGGCGGCGCTGCGCTTGTTGAAGAAGGACAGGACGGCGTGGCTGGCGGCGATGACGTAACCGGCCAGGGCCGCGTAGAGAAAAGGTTTCATCGCTTAAAATGGGCGGCGCGTGGGACGCGAGACGTTATTGTAGTTGAAGGGCTTGGGTGCGGCAAGCATGCCCCCGGCGGGCGCGACTTTGAAAGCCCGCGCGGGGCGTGAGAAACTAGCCGGCGCGTCGTAAGAAAAAAATAAGGCGGGAAGGGGAGGCTTAAAGGGCGATGCCGACTCGTGAGGAGGCTTGGGAGCTGCTCTGCGAGTACACGAAGGGCAGGAGCCTGCGGCAGCACGCGCTCGCGGTCGAGGCGGCGATGCGCGCTGCCGCGCCCCGCTACGGCGGCGCGGGCGAGGACGTCGAGGAGTGGGGCGTCACGGGGATGCTGCACGACTTCGACTACGAGATGTTCCCGACCGAGGACGGGCACCCCTACAAGGGCGCGAACATCCTCTGCGGCCGCGGCTACCCCGACCGCGTCGTCCGCGCCATCATGGGGCACGCCACCTACACCGGCGTCCCGCGCGACACGCCGCTGGCGCGCGCGCTCTTCGCGACGGACGAGCTGTGCGGCTTCCTCGTCGCCTGCGCGCTCGTGCGCCCCTCGAAGAGCCTCGACGACCTCGAAGTCTCCTCGGTCAAGAAGAAGCTCAAGGACAAAGCCTTCGCGCGCACGGTCAACCGCGACGACATCCGCCAGGGCGTCGAAGAGCTGGGCGTCGAACTGGACGAGCACGTCCGCTTCGTCATCGAAGCCCTCAAGCCCGTCCAGGAGAGCATCGGGCTCAAGGGAGGGCAGAGCGGCGAAGGGTGAGGGCCGGACGACGGGCCGCACGCCGGCCGTCTTACAACTCGCCGCCCGGCCTTCATCCTTCGCCGCTCGAATCTACGCTTGCGCGCGGGGGGCGGCGTTACTTATGCTGGGCCGTAGATTCCTTCAGGTGTTTTTCGACGGCGGGGCGGGCGACGGCTCGGGCTCCGGGCGGCCGTCGAGGATGGAGCCGAGCGTGAGGGCCGTCAGCGTGAGCAGCGAGGCCAGGAGCGCCGCGGCCGCCGCCTGTAGAGCGCGCCGCCGTGCGGTGTGACGGTAGACGAAGACGGCCGCGTAGGTTATCGCGCCCAGCGGCGCGAGCAGGGTCAGGGCGGCGGCCCAGCCCGGCGCGGCCGGCGGCAGCAGGTAACGCGCGGCCGCGTAGCACGCCCCGGCACCCGCGGCGGCGGCGAGCAGAGAGGCGGCGATGAGCAGCTTCCAGCGCAAACTTAATCCTGTCTCCGGGTCTCTTCGGCGGCGGTGGTGCGAGCGGGAAAACGCGTTGAAGCATATCACAGCGCGGAGCGGCCGAGGCCGTTAAATTCAGGCGCGGCGCGTCCGCGCTTCGGTACACACGGACGACACGATGGTTGCCAGGAGCACACTCCTTTTTCTGTCGAAGCGCGAGGGGCTGAAGGACTTCGCCACGCGCTTCAAGCCCTTCCGCAAGATGACCGCGCGCTTCGTGGCGGGCGAAGACATCGAGACGACCGTCCGCGCCATCCGCGAGCTGAACGCGCACGGCTGCACGGCGACCTTCGACCACCTGAACGAGGGCGTCACGAGCGCGCCCGAGACCGAGGGCGAGGTGCGCGAGTACAAGCGAATCCTCGCGGCCATCGACGAGACGGGCATCAAGTCGAACGTCTCGATTAAGCTCACGCAGTTCGGGCTCGCCATCGACCCGGAGCTGGCCTACCGCAACGCGCGCGCGGTC
>DASVSK010001180.1:0-2381 GCA_036388135.1 Pyrinomonadaceae bacterium
GAGCTGGCAGACCAGCGCGGCGACGACCTCGCGGGCGGCGTCGTCGCCGACGCACGCAGGCTCCGCGAGCTGGTTCGGGCCGTCGGCCCGGAAGCCGCCACGGTCGCCGCAGCCGGGCGCGCGCTCGTGTGTGACCTGGAGCACGTCATCCGCGAAGACAAGCGCGCCGCCTGAAGTCCGCTCGCAGGTCGGCGCACCCGCCGAGCCTGCCTTCCCACCTGACGCAAAGCCTGCTTTCCCACACGCCGCCCGCCCCTCGCGTTTGCGCTCCGTACGAACTCAGCCCGTCGGCGAGTCGCCGCGGTCGGTTCGTGGGCGGCAAAACTCCTTTAGTCGAAACCCGCCTTTCGTGCCGTGATATAGTTACGACTCTCCGAATTTAACGGCCCAGAAGATTGGGCTCCCATTTCATTTTTTAAGTCCGAGGCGGGAAGCGGTCGGCGTGTCGGTGCAGGGAGGCGCATGAGTCAGTCAAATACCCGGGGGGAGTCCGCCGCCGGCGGCGGGGAGCAGCCGCGGCTGGCGACCGGCAGCGCGGGCCTAGACACCGTTCTCAACGGCGGCTTCCCGGCCAACCGGCTCTATCTCGTGGAGGGCGACCCCGGCACGGGCAAGACGACCCTGGCGCTCCAGTTCCTGCTCGAAGGCGCGCGCCGCGGCGAGCCCGTGCTCTACGTCACGCTCTCGGAGACGAAAGAGGAGCTGACGGCCGTCGCCCACTCGCACGGCTGGTCGCTCGAAGGCGTCACGCTGCACGAGCTGGTGCCGCCGGCGGAGAGCCTGAAGACCGAGACGCAGTACACCATCTTCCACCCTTCGGAGGTGGAGCTGGGCGAGACGACGAAGATGGTGATCGACGAGGTCGAGCGCATCGAGCCGCGCCGCGTCGTCTTCGACTCTCTCTCCGAGATGCGCCTGCTGGCGCGCGACCCGCTGCGCTACCGGCGGCAGATTCTCGCGCTCAAGCAGTACTTCGCCGGGCGGCGCTGCACCGTCCTGCTCCTCGACGACCGCACCTCAACCGACAACGACCTCCAGGTGCAGTCCATCGCCCACGGCGTCGTGATGCTCGAACAGGTGGCGCTCGACTACGGTTCGGAGCGGCGGCGGCTGCGCGTCTCGAAGCTGCGCGGCAGCCGCTTCCGCGGCGGGTTCCACGACTTCGCCATCCGGACGGGCGGCATCGAAGTCTACCCGCGCCTGGTCGCGGCCGACCGCCGCCGCGAGTTCGAGGCCGAGTCGGTCGCGAGCGAAGTGGCCGAACTCGACGCGCTGCTCGGCGGCGGGCTCGACCGCGGCACCGCCACGCTCCTCATGGGGCCGGCCGGCTGCGGCAAGTCGTCTCTGGCGACACACTTCGCGGCGGCCGTGGCGAGGCGAGGCGAGGTCGCCGCCTCCTTCATCTTCGACGAGGGGGTGAACATCTATCTGAACAGGGCCGCCGGGCTGGGGACTGACCTGAGGGCGGAGGTCGAGTCCGGGCACCTGAAGGTGCAGCAGGTCGACCCGGCCGAGCTGTCGCCGGGCGAGTTCGCGCACGCCGTCTCCGAGGCGGTCGAGCGCGACGGCGCGCGGCTCGTCATCATCGACAGCCTCAACGGCTACCTACAGGCCATGCCGGACGAGCGTTTCCTGACCGCGCAGATGCACGAGCTGCTGACGTACCTCAACCAGCAGGGCGTCGTGACGATTCTGGTGATGGCGCAGCACGGCTTCATGGGCGCGGGGATGAGTTCGCCCGTGGACGTGAGCTACCTCGCCGACACGGTCGTGATGCTGCGCTACTTCGAGGCCGCGGGCGCGATCCGCCGCGCCATCTCGGTCGTCAAGAAGCGGACGGGCCGGCACGAAGACACCATCCGCGAGCTGCGCCTGTCGGCGCGCGGCGTCGAGGTCGGCGCGCCCCTGACCGCCTTCCGCGGCGTGCTCACCGGCGTCCCCGTTTTCACCGGCGAGGCCGGGAAGAATAATCTGCTGCTCGACGCGGGTGATGACGAAGGCTGACACCGAAAAGCGGGACGGCCGCGTGCTGCTCCTCACGCCCACCGGGCGTGACGCCGACCTGACGGGGCGCTACCTGTCGGGCGTCGGCATCCCCGTGGAGGTCTGCGCGGAGATGGAGGAGCTGTGCGACAAGTGGCTCGACGGCGCGGGGGCCGCGCTCATCGCGGAGGAGGCGCTGTCGCCCGAGAGCACGCGCCGCCTGCTCGACTCGCTCGAAGGGCAGCCCGCGTGGTCGGACTTCCCGCTGGTCGTCCTGACGGGCCGGAACGACTCGGCCCCCGTGGGGACCGACGCGCTCAAGTCGCTCGGCACCGCGTTGAACGTGACGCTCGTCGAGCGCCCGACGCGCGTCATCACCGTCCTCAGCGCCGTCCGCT
>DASVSK010001181.1:0-2464 GCA_036388135.1 Pyrinomonadaceae bacterium
GTGCGCGCCAGCTCGCCGACTTCAAGGACGAGTCGGCGAGCCCGCTGGTGCGGAAGATTTTTAAGGACACGGCCTTCTGGCAGCCCGCGCTCGTCACGGGCGCGGACGGCAAGGCGCAGGCGAAGTTCGAGCTGCCCGACAACCTGACGACGTGGCGCGCCACGGCGCGCGCCGTCACCGCGGACGCGCGCGTCGGCCTCGCCGTCTCGAAGGTCGTCGAGCGCAAGGACGTCATCCTCCGCGTGGCGATGCCGCGCTTCCTGACGGCGGGCGACACCGTCACGCTCTCCGGCATCGTCCACAACTACCTCAAGGCCGACAAGGTGACGCGGATCACCATCGAGGTCGCGGGCGCGAGGCTGCTCGACCCGGCGGCGCAGACCGTGACCATCCCGAGCCAGGGCGAGCACCGCGTCAACTGGCGCGTCTCGGCCCCCGCCACCGGCGACCTGAAGGTTCTGGCGCAGGCGCTCACCGACGCCGAGTCGGACGCCGTCGAGGTGGGCGTCCCCGTCGTCCCGCGCGGCCTGAAGGGCGTGCGCGCCGACTCGTTCGCCTTCTCCGAGGACGAGGCCGACAAGACCGTCACCTTCACGCTCCCCGCCAACGCCGACCCGAACGCGCGCACGCTGCGCGTCGAGGCGTCGCCCACGTTGGTGGGCACGCTCTTCGGGGCGCTCGACTACCTGACGAGCTACCCCTACGGCTGCGCCGAGCAGACGATGTCCTCGTTCCTCCCGAACGTCATCGTCGCGCAGGCGCTCCGGAACGTGCCGACGGCGGCGGTGCGCGACCCCGACGACCTCGGCAGGAAGGTTCGGCGCGGGCTGAAGCGGCTCTACGGCTTCCAGCACGGCGACGGCGGCTGGGGCTGGTGGAAGGACGACCCGACGACCGCGTGGATGACCGCCTACGTCGTCGACGGGCTGGTGCAGGCCGAGCGCGCCGGCTACGAGGTGGACGCCAACAGGCTTGAGAACGGGCGCGCGGCGCTGCGCAAGATGCTCGAAACCGACGCGGACGGCCGCGGCCAGGCCCCCTCGCCCGACGAGCGCGCCTACATGGCCTACGCGCTCGCCGAGAGCGGCGACGCCGAGATGCGCCATCTCAACCAGCTCTTCGGCAACCGCGCGAAGCTCGGCGCGTACGGCCGCGCGCTCGTCGCGCTCGGGATGCAGGAGCGCGGCGACGCGCGCCGCGCGCAGGCCGTCGCCGCCGAGATCGAGCGCGCCGCGAAGGGCGGCGGCGCGGACGCGCACTGGGACAACAGCGCCGAGGCGACGGCGCTCTCGGTCAGGGCGCTGGCGCGCATACTCCCGCAGAGCGAGGTGCTGCCGCGCGCCGCGCGCTGGCTCGTCGCGCACAGGCGCTTCGGCCACCACTGGCTCTCGACGCGCGAGACGGCCTTCGCCGTCTTCGCCCTCATCGACTACGTGAAGGTGAGCAGGGAGCTGGACCCCGACTACACGCTCGAAGTCTACGTCGGCGGGCAGCAGGTCTTGCAGAAGCAGGTGACGGGCGCGGACGCCGCCTCGACCGAGCCGTTCACGCTCCAGCGGCGCGGCGGCGAGGTCGGGCAGTCGAGCGAGGTGCGCGTCGTCAAGCGCGGGCGCGGCATGCTCTACCTGGCGACGACGCTGACGCACTACGCCAACGACGAGCAGACGGCCGAAGCCGCCGTGCCGCAGCTCAAGCTCCGGCGCGAGTACCTGCGCCTCAAGCTGTCGGAGAAGTCGGACGGGACGCTCGGCTGGCAGACCGAGCCGCTCGCGGGCGACGTGCGCTCGGGCGACATCATCGTCTCGCGGCTCACCCTCGAAGGCGAGAAGGCGGAGTACCTGATGGTCGAAGACCCGATACCGGCGGGCTGCGAGCAGGTCGAGTCGGTGAGCGGCATCGACCTCAACCACACCGAGCGCGACTGGAGCGACTGGTACAGCGCGCGCGAGTTCCGCGACAACCGCGCCGTGCTCTTCCTCAACTACTTCGACGGCAAGGCCCGGTTCCAGTACGCCATGCGCGTGCAGGTGCCGGGGCAGTTCCGCGTCGCCCCCTCGCGCGTCGAGCGCATGTACGAGCCGGACGTGCGCGCCAACTCGGCGTCGGCCGGGCTGACCATCCTCGACCGCTAGGGCGCGGCCGGACAAGGAGAGACGGAGATGTTAAAGGACTCACTGGGTGCGCTCGGCCATTCGGCGCGCGACCTCTTCCGCAACCGGCGCGGGCTGCTCGTGCTGTCGCTGCTCTACGCGGCGCTGCTCGCCGGCCTCTACCTCTTCTTCGCGACCGGCGTGGCGAACGCCGGGCAGCTCGCGCTCTCGGCCGCGACGGCGCTGGCCGCGCCGCTGCTCCTGCTGCTGCTGCTGGCGGCGTCGGCGCACGCGGCGCTGCCGGGCGCTTCGGCCGGCGGGGTCGCGCGGCGCGCGGCGCGCGACTTCCCGAAGGTGCTGCTGCTGGCGCTCCC
>DASVSK010001182.1:0-1639 GCA_036388135.1 Pyrinomonadaceae bacterium
CGGCAACCGCCTGCCGGGCCTGCTCGGCTACGAGGTCGACCAGACCTCGAACTACTCGCCGGCCTCGACGGTGCGCGTCGCCAGCTCCGCCTACGTTAAGAACGGCGCGACGGGCTTCTCGCAGATGGTCTCTTACACGGCTGCGAGCGGCGCGACCGTCTTCGCCACGGGCTCGATGCAGTGGACCTGGGCGCTCGACGACTATAACGCCCCGGCGCTGCGCGCCTCGCGCCTGAACGCGGCGGCGCAGCAGATGACGCGCAACGTGCTGGCGCGCATCGCGGGCTACCCGCCGCCCGCCCCGCCCGCCCCGCAGCCCACGCCGACGCCCGCGCCCTCGGCGCTCGCCCTGGGCGACGACTTCAACGACAACTCGCGCGACCCGCTGAAGTGGGTCATCGGGACCGTCCAGGGTCAGGCCGACGGCCCGGCCGGGTGGGACCAGTCGGTCCCGGTGCTTGAGCAGAACGGGAGGCTGGAGATCACGCCGCGCACCAACGTCTCGCTCAACCACTACAACGGGTACGTGACGGCGCGCGCGTGGGACATGACGGGCGGCAGCGCCGGCGTCGAGGTGGCGCAGGCGGCGGCGGGCGGCATCTCCAACACGCAGCTCGTCGTCGCCGTCGACCCGCAGAACTACTACGTCATCGTCAAGGAGGCCGGGCTGCTCTACTTCCAGGCCATCGTCGGCGGCGTCCGCACGATGTTCAACACGCCCTACGACCCTGCGCTGCAACGCTTCTGGCGCATCCGCCACGACGCGGCGGGCGACACCGTCAACTTCGAGACCAGCCCCGACCGCGCCTCCTGGACGCTGCGGCGGACTGTGGCGCGTCAACTCCCGCTCGCCGCCGTCTCGGTCGAGCTGAGCGCGGGCACCTGGCGGCCCGAGCCCGTCACCGGCACCTCCGTCTTCGACAACTTCCGCCTCGACCTGCCCTCGTCCGTCACGCCCACGCCGACACCGACACCGACGCCCACGCCGACACCAACGCCAACTCCGACTCCAACTCCGACACCGACGCCGACGCCGACGAACAAGCCGCCCGTCGCCAACGCGGGCGGGCCTTACACGGGGACGGTCGGGGTCGCGCTCCGCTTCGACGGCACGCGCTCCTCCGACCCCGACGGCAGCATCGCCTCTTACGGCTGGAACTTCGGCGACGGCACGACCGGCTCGGGGGCGACGCCCTCGAAGACGTACACGACGGCGGGGACGTACACCGTGCGCCTGACCGTCACCGACAACAGGGGCGCGACCGCCGCCGCCGCCACGACGGCCACCGTCAACCCGCCGCCGCCGGCCGCGCCCGCGAACCTGAACGCGTCGGCGCTCGACTCTTCGCGCATACGCCTGACGTGGAGCGACAGGTCGACCGGCGAGACGGGCTTCAAGATCGAGCGCTCGACCTCCTCGACCGGCGGCTTCACGCAGATCGCCACGGTCGGGACGGGCGTGACGTCCTTCACCGACACGGGGCGCGCTCGAAAGACGACCTACTACTACCGCGTCCGCGCCTACGGCCCCGGCGGCAATTCCGCCTACTCCAACGTGGACGGCGCGAAGACGTTCTAAGCTCGACACAGGGACGCGTAGAAGCGTGGAGGCGGCTTTAAGACTTAAAGCCGCCTCCAC
>DASVSK010001183.1:0-2207 GCA_036388135.1 Pyrinomonadaceae bacterium
GGCCCGCGCGCGCGGCCGCGGCCGCGCCCCTCTGGTCGGCGGCGAAGTGGAGCGAGGCGACGACCTCGAAGGCCGCGCGCAGCCGCTCGACGCTCAGGCGCTCGGGTAGCAGGAGGCTCGCGGGCGCGACCTCGGCCGACGCGCCGGACTCGTCCCCGCGCCGGTCGTCCGCGCCGCGCTCCTCCACCTCGCGCAGCAGCGCCGAAATCTGCGCCGGCCCGGCGGCGACGGCGTGAAAGCCCAGGCGTTTGAGCGTCGCCTCGGTGAGCGAGTGGGCGGCGCGGCCCTGCGCGGGCGTCGCGGCGCGGCGGCAGGCCACGACGGGGACGCCGGGCCAGACCTCGGCGGCGCGCGCCGCGCGGTCGCGCAGCTCGGCCAGCCCCGCGCCCCCGGCGAGGTCGAGGAGCACGGCCAGGGGCTCCTCGCCCCACCCGGCGCGCGCGCGCGCGGCCTCCTCCCCCTCGTCGGCCCCGCCCGGGGCCACGACGACCACGCAGACCCCGCCGTGGCGCAGAGCCTCGAACAGCTCGCGCCCCGGCTCCGTGTCCACACCGCTGAGAAGAATGACGTAGTGCATAGGTGGTGAATGGTAAATGGTGAGTGGTAAATGGGGGTTTAGCGTCGCTCGGGCCGGACGGCGAATCGGAAGCCGCGCGGCGGCGACCACCATTCACCATTCACCATTTACTATCTACCTTCTTCTCATCCTCCCGGCGGGAGCTGGAATTTGAAGGTGTTGCGGTTGCCCTGCGTGTCGGCGGTTTCGAGCTGGACTTCGCGCGCGCCGCGCGGGGCGTTGATCTGGAGCTGGAAGAAGCCGTCGCGGGCGGCGAGCGTCTCGCGCCCGCCGCAGCGGACGGTGTTGCCCGCCTGCGTGCGACCGCGGACGAGGTAAATCTGGCCGGCGACGTACTCGATCTGCACGTCGGCGACGCTCGCCTCGTCGCCCGTGCCGCCCTCGCCGACGACGACGAACTTCTGCGGCTCGCTCCAGTCCGAAGCCTGACCCGACTGCGCGACCGCCAGCACGCGCCAGAAGTAGTTGCCCTGGCGGAGGTCATCGACGGTGAACTCGGTGGCCTGGAGCCGGTCGCGCTCGATGAGCTTGCCGGCGGGGACGAAGAAGGGCGAGGTGGCGACCTCGACGCGGTAGTGCGCGGGCGCGCCCGTCTGCGGCTTCTGCCACTTGAGCGACACGGCGGTCGCGCCTCCCTTGCGCCCGGCGAGGCGTTCGAGATTCTTCGGCGTGACGGGCAGGGGCGCGGCCAGAAGCTTCTCCTGCTGCGAGATGGTGCCCTGCTGGTTGACGGCGGCGTACTCGCCCGCGCGCAGCGTCGTCGTGTCGCCGCCCGAGGTGCTGGTCTCGACCGCGCCCGCGCCGACGCGGATGGCCTCCGTCTTGTCGTCGCGGACGTGGAAGCTGGCGTCGGTCTGGGAGTTGAGGCGGCTCTCGGTCAGGTGCGTGCCGACGATGTTCTGCGCGCCCTCGTTCTGCTGCTCGGTGCGGACGTTGATCTGGCCGCTCTCGACGGCGACGCGCACCTTCGTCGACTTGCCGTCCTCGGCCGAGGTGTTCTCGGCGATGGTGACGACCGAGTTGGGCTTGACGAAGAGCGTCGAGCCGTCGGCGAGCGTGATGCGCGCGCGCCCGTCCTCCTGCGTCTGGACGAGGTCGCCGGGGAAGAGGCGCGTGTCGGCGCGCGCCTGCAACGTCTCGCGCGTGTTGGCGCGCACGACCTTGACGCCGCCTTCGAGCGAGACGAAGCGCGCGCCCGTCGGCGCGCCCTCCGCTTCGGCCGCGCCCTTGAAGGGGTTGCCGTAGGCCCAGACGTAGAGCCCGCAGCCGCCGGCGACGACGGCGAACGAGGCGATGATGACGGCGACGTAGATGAATCGCTTCTGGACGATCCACCAGTCGCCGTCGAAACGGCTGACTCTGGTGACCATACTGTGACTTTCGGCTTTTGTTTCTGAAAGCCGCGGGGCGTGCGGGCTTCGACACGGGGCGCGGGGACGGAGGGCATGAGAACCGTTCCCGGGGGGCTCCGCCCGCGGGCGGCAGCCCCATAACGAACTTAACAAACGCGAAAGGTAAAAGGCAAGCACCTTTTAAAAACAGCAGGCGGCGGGCGGACGGCGGCGGGCGGTTAGCGGGAAACGAGGGCCGTCAGAAGAACCGGCGGCGGCGGGATTCGCAACCCGCCGCC
>DASVSK010001184.1:0-2132 GCA_036388135.1 Pyrinomonadaceae bacterium
CAGCACCGCCCGCAGCATCCGCCCCTCCCGGATGTCGAGGCTCGACTGAGCCTGCGAGGCCGCCTGCTCGATGACCCGCGTCAGCCCTTCGCGCGGCACGCCCGCCAAGTCGACGACCGCCAGCGGGGCCTCGGCTTCTGCCTTTTCGGCGCAGCGCTGCCGCCAGCCGTCAACGCCCTCGACGAAGCGCATCCGCAGCGCGTCGTGGTGCCGCACCACCAGCGCCAGCGCCTCCCGCAGCGCGCGCCCGTTAATCTCCGGCGCGGTGACCTCCAACATCAGCGGCTGGTTCCAGTGGTCGCGTCGCTCGCTAACCTTCTCGAAGAACCAACGCTGGATTGGCGTCAGCGGCGCTTCCGTGACCGCGGCCGTGTCGGCGTCGACGCCCGCGCCCCCCGCGGGCGTCGACGCGGGCGACGGCGCTTTCGCGGCCGTCGCCGCCGCGGCCAGTTCCGCCACCGTCTGGTGCTGGAAGAGCTGCCGCGGCGTCAGCCGCAAGCCACGACGAGCAGCTCGGGAGACGACCTGGATCGAGAGGATCGAGTCGCCACCCAGCTCGAAGAAGTTGTCTTCGAGCCCCACGTGCCCGACGCCCAGCACCTCCCGCCATATCTCACACAGCAGCTCCTCCTCCGGCGTGCGCGCGGCCGCGTCGTCGCGCGCCGATTCGCGGCTCGGGTCGCCCGGCGTGGGCAGAGCCTTGCGGTCGAACTTGCCGCTGGGAGTCAGAGGCAGTGCGTCGAGTTCGACGAACAGCGACGGCACCATGTACTCGGGCAGACGCTCAAGCAGGTGCTGGCGCAGCACCCCCGCGTCGAGAGTCGCGACGGCGTGACCGCCGTTACCGCCGACGACTTCCGCGCCGACCGCCCCGGCGTGCGCGACTACCCCGTGACCGTTACCGCCGCCGTGACCGTTGCCGTTGTCGTTCCCGTTGCCGTTGCCGCCGCCGTTACCGCCGCCGTTACCGCCCGCCCCCGCTTCGCGCACGACGTAGGCGACCAGCCGCTTGTGGCCGCCGTCTTCCCTGGCGGCCACGACCGCCTCCCTGACCTCCAGGTGTTGGCCGAGCGCTGTCTCGATCTCGCCCAGCTCGACGCGCAGGCCGCGCACCTTGACCTGGTTGTCGAGCCGCCCGAGGAACAGGAGGTTGCCGTCCGGCCGGAACTTCGCCAGGTCGCCCGTCTTGTACAGCCGCGCGCCGGGCTCCGCGGAGAACGGGTGCGGGATGAACTTCTCGGCGGTCACGGCCGGGAGGTTGAGGTAGCCGCGCCCCAGCCCCTCGCCGCCGATGTAGAGTTCGCCGACGACGCCGACCGGCACCGGCCGCATGTGCTCGTCGAGCACGTAGACCTGCGTGTTGGCGACGGCGCGGCCGATGGGCAGGTCGGCGAGCGTCTCGGGCTCTGCCTCGCCCGCCAGCTTGTAGAGGGTCGTCGTGATGCTGGTCTCCGTCAGGCCGAAGACCTGGACGAGCGGCACGCCGAACTTCGACCACTGCGCCAGCCGCTCAGGCGAAGGCTTCTCGCACCCGAGCATCACGAAGCGCAGCGGCGGCGGCGGGGCCTCGCCCGACGCCGACAGCTCGCGCACCCACTCGTGCCAGAACGGCGCGGGCAGCTCGCACCCCGTCACGCCCTGCCGAACGAGCAGCCGCGTCAGCTTCTCGCACGAGGCCAACTCCTCCTGCGGCGCGAAGACGACGGCCGCGCCGCCCGCCCACGCCGGGAAGACCTCCTCGACGAAGACGCTGAAGCTGAACGAGGCGAACTGCAACACGCGGTCGGCGGGCGTCAGCCCCAACTGCTCGCGCATCGCGAGCGCGAAGTTGACGAGCGAGCGGTGCGTGACGACCGCGCCCTTGGGCCGCCCCGTCGAGCCGGAGGTGTAGAGACAGTAGGCGGCCGCCTCGGCGAGCGCCGCGCCGCGCAGGTCTTCGTCCGGCTGTCGCCCGACCTCTTCGCGGTCGGCGTCGAGGCGTACGACGCGCGCGCCGTGCGCGGGCAGGCGTTCCGAGAGGCTCTGCCGCGTGAGCAGGACGGAGGCGCGCGAGTCTTCCAGCATGAAGGCGAGGCGCTCGCGCGGGTAGGCCGGGTCGAGCGGGACGTAAGCGCCGCCCGCCTTCAAGACCG
>DASVSK010001185.1:0-5693 GCA_036388135.1 Pyrinomonadaceae bacterium
CGGTCGCCCGCGCGCGCCAGGTCGGGGTTGCCCATGAACTGGCTGTGGTGGTTGTAGACGACGCGCCCGCCGGGGTCGAGCACCGCGCCGTCGCCGCCCACGCGCGCGACGAAGACGCCGCGCGGGATGCTGGTGCCCTCCTGCGGCAGTGTGCCCTCCCACGCGACGACCCAGTTGCCCGCGCCGTCGTCGATGACGGCCGCCGGGCGCTGCTCGGCGCTGACGTCCGACTTGATGACGACGGGCTCGGGGTCGAGCAGCAGGCCGTCGGCCGAGACGCGCGCCGCGACGAGGTCCTGCGTGTGGCTGAACTGGTCGCGCGGGCGGACGGTGAGCCAGGAGACGAGCCAGGCCGTGCCGTTCCAGCCGACGCGCGGCGAGGTCTGGTTGTGCTGCGCCTGGCTGACGATGACGGGCGTCGTGTCGACGACCCGGCCGGCGGCGTCGAGGCGCGCGGCGTAGATGTCGAGCATGCTGCCGAGGCCGGCGCTGCTGCCGGGGACGTTGAGCCCCGCCGTCCCGTTGTCCGAGAGCGACGTGCGGCCGTCAGTCCAGACGGCGAGGTAGGAGTCCGCGCCCTTCGAGACGCGCGGCTCCTCCTGGCGTCCGGCGGCGGGCGTGCGTCCGTCGTCGCCGGGCAGCACGGCCGGGGTTGAAAGCGTGACCTGCGCGGCGACCGAGAGGAAGGGCAGCAGCAGGCTGGCGGCGGCGACGGCGGCGGTGATGAACAGACCCTTGGCGCGCCTTCGGGTGCGGGGCAGTCGATGCATTTCCGGAGTTCTCCTCTCGGGGACGGCCGCGCGGCCGGGGCGGGCCGAGGGGCGGGCGTCTTCGAGACATGTTTAGCGGGCGCTCGGACGAGAGCGAGTGCTCTCGCCCGTTCTCAAAAGCCTTCGCGTCGGGGAATCAGGTTTACCGCGGAGTCTCCCACGCGAGGCTTATAAATTCAATTAAGGCGGTCAGGGCGCAACGCCGCACCGTCGAAACTAAAGCTGCCTGCGGCGTGGATTCTTCCCTTACCGGTTAACGCGTATTCCCGCCGTAAACTCCCACACGCGGCGCGAAAAAGTTCGCGCCCCGACAGGCCGCGGCCTCGCCCTCTCTCTTCACGCAGTCGCGAACAGAGACGAAATTAAAACAGTGCGCGCGGGGGCGGTAAAAATACGTCCGCGGCCGCGCGGCCGGGGAAAAGACGGGCCGGTCGCGTCGGGGGCCGGGGAGATGGATTTCGGTCTCAGCCCCCGGCGGACGTGGAGAGAGGGGCGGCAAAAATGTTAGTATCGGCTGCCACTCCCCGCGGCCGTAGAACCAACTGAACCGAAACCCATGTGTCGGACGAGCCGACCGCGCCGTTCGTCCGTCCGGCGCTAGAACCAATGCACACGCCCGAGGCCGTCACCCAACTCCTTGAGAGGTGGAGCGGCGGCGACCGCGCCGCGCTCGACGAGCTGATGCCGCTCGTCTACGACGAGCTGCGCCGGCTCGCCGGCCACTACCTGCGGCGCGAGCGCCCCGGCCACACCTTGCAGCCGACGGCGCTCGTCAACGAAGCCTACCTGCTGATGGCCGACCAGCGCCGCGCACGCTGGCAGAACCGCGCGCAGTTCGTCGGCGTGGCCGCGCAGATGATGCGCCGCATCCTCGTCGACCACGCGCGCGCCGTGCAGGCCGAGAAGCGCGGCGGCCAGCAGTTCGCCGTCTCGCTCACGGAGGCCGAGGGGTTCGGCGAGAGCCCCGACCTCGACCTGCTCCGCGTCAACGAGGCGCTCGAACGGCTCGCCGTGATCGACGGGCAGCAGGCGCGCGTCGTCGAGCTGCGCTTCTTCGGCGGCCTGACCATCGAGGAGGCGGCCGAGGCCATGCGCATCAGCCACGCCACCGTCGAGCGCGACTGGAAGATGGCCCGCGCGTGGCTGCGGCGCGAGCTGGACGCGTGAAGAAGACCGGTAGGCGGTAGGCAGACGGCAGCGGGCAGTTAAGAGCGCCGCCGTTGGAAACTTTGATTTAACCTTTCAGCGGTCGTCGCGCGGAACGACTGGCTGCTGTAACCCTTCGACGCCCATAAAGCAGAGCTACTGCCTGCTGGCGTCTGCCTACTGCCTACTTTCCCCATATGACTCCCGAACGCTGGCGGCGGATAAAGGAGCTGTTCCACGCGGCGGCCGAGCTTGCGCCGGAGGGGCGCGGCGCGTTCCTCGACGCGAATTGCGCGGGCGACGCGGAGGCGCGCGCCGAGGTCGAGTCGCTCGTGGCGGCGCACGAGCGCGAGGGCGAGTTCCTGTCGGAGCCGCCGTCGCGCCTCGCGGCCGGGGTCGTCGGCGCGGCGCGCGCGGAGCTTGAGCCGGGGCGCGCGGTCGGCTCGTTCCGCATCGTGGGCGCGCTCGGCGAGGGCGGGATGGGGAAAGTCTACCTCGCGCAGGACGCGCGTCTGGGCCGCCCCGTCGCGCTGAAGCTTCTGCCCGCCTCCTTCACGCGCGACCGCGAGCGCGTCCGGCGCTTCGAGCAGGAGGCGCGCGCCGCCTCCGCCCTCAACCACCCGAACATCCTCACCGTCTACGACATCGGCGACGACGAAGGCGCGCGCTACATCGCCACCGAGTACGTCGAGGGCGAGACCTTGCGCGAGCACATGCGCGGCGCGCCGCTGCCGCTCTGGGAGGTGCTTGAGATAGGCGTGCAGGTGGCGGCCGCGCTCTCGGCCGCGCACGCCGCGCGCGTCGTCCACCGCGACGTCAAGCCCGAGAACCTGATGGTCAGGCCCGACGGCTACGTCAAGATTCTCGACTTCGGGCTGGCGAAGCCGGTGCTTCCGGGCCCCGCCGCGGCCGGGCCCGACTCCGACTCGCTCGCGCGCGCCCTCGTCGACACGCGCCCCGGCATGATTATGGGGACGTTCGCCTACATGTCGCCCGAGCAGGCGCGCGGGCTCGAAGTCGACGCGCGCACCGACGTGTGGAGCCTGGGCGTCGTGCTCTACGAGATGGCCGCGGGCGCGCCCCCGTTCGCGGGGCCGACGGCGAGCGACGTGATGGCGGCGGTGCTCTCGCGCGAGCCCGCGCCGCTCTCGGAGCGCGCCGGCGGCGTGCCGTCCGAGCTTGAGCGCGTCGTGGCGAAGGCGCTCGCCAAGGACAGGGATGAGCGCTACCAGACGGCGAAGGACCTCGGGCTCGACCTGCGGCGGCTCAAGCAGCGCATGGAGTTCGAGGCCGAGCTGATGCGCAAGGCCGAGGGCGGCCCCGGGCTCGCCGCGCACGAAGAGCCGCGCGCGGCGCACACGCCACACGCGGCGGCCGCGCGCGCTCCGTCGCAGACTCGCGCGCAGCCTTCGGCCGAACAGCTCAAGCAGGTGACCGTCCTCTTCGCAGACCTCTACGGGTTCACGGCGCTCTCCGAGCCGCTCGACGCCGAGGAGGTGAGCGAGGCGATGCGAGAGCTTTGGAATCGCGTGGACGCGGCCGTGATGGATCACGGCGGGACGGTCGACCGGCACATGGGCGACCAGATGATGGCGCTGTGGGGCGACCGCGTGGCGCACGAGGACGACCCGGCGCACGCCGTCCGCGCCGCGCTGAGGATGCAGAGGGAGGTGGCGGAGTTCGTCTCGACACACCTGCGCGCGCTCTTCGGCGAGGGCGGCGAGACGTCGCCGCTGTTGAGGGTCGGCGTCAACACGGGCGCGGTGCTCCTGAGCGCGTCGGGCGCGCCGGGCGGCCTGACGGCGACGGGCGCGGCCGTCAACGTCGCCAACCGCCTGGGGCAGGCCGCGCCGCCGGGCGGCGTCCTCATCTCGCACGACACCTACCGCCAGGTGCGCGGCCTCTTCGACGTGCGCGAGACGGAGCTGCCGAACGTGCGCGGCGGCGGCGAGCCGGTGCGCACCTACCTCGTCGAGCGCGAGAAGCCGCGCGCCTTCCGCATCCAGACGCGCGGCGTCGAGGGCGTCGAGACGCGGATGGTCGGCCGGCAGGCGGAGCTGGCGAGGATGAGGGACGCGCTCGCCACCGTCCTCGAAGACCGGGAGCTTGAGGCGCTGACGGTGGTCGGCGACGCGGGGCTGGGCAAGTCGCGCCTGCTCTACGAGTTCAGCAGCGAGGTCGAGCTGTCGGGCGAGGCGCTCCAGGTCTTCAACGGGCGCGCGTCGCAGCGCACGCGCGGCCTGCCCTTCGCGCTCGTCCGCGACGTCTTCTCGCTGCGATTCGGCATCAACGACAGCGACCAGCCCGAGGCGTCGCGCGGGAAGTTCGAGCGCGGGATGTGCGAGATGTTCGGCGAGGGCGACGAGGCTTTGATGCGCGCGCACTTCGTCGGCCACCTCGCGGGGCTCGACTTCTCGGCGAGCACGCACCTCGCGGGCATCCTGCGGGACGCGAAGCAGGTGCGCGGCCGCGCCTTCCACTACGCCGCCGAGTTCTTCCGCGCGGCCGCGCGCGTCTCGCCCGTCCTGCTCTTCCTCGACGACCTGCACTGGGCCGACGACGGCTCGCTCGACTTCGTCGACCACCTCGCGCGCGAGTGCGCGGGCTCGCCGCTGCTCGTCCTCTGCTTCGCGCGACCCGAGCTTCTGGAGCGCCGCCCGGCGTGGGGCGAGGGGCAGCAGGCGCACGCGCGCCTCGCCTTGCAGCCGCTCACCCGGCGCGAGAGCCGCCAGCTCGTCGAAGAGATTCTTCGCAACGCGCAGGCCATCCCGCACGCCCTGCGCGAGCTGGTCGTCGGCGCGGCCGAGGGCAACCCCTTCTACGTCGAGGAGCTTATTAAGATGCTCATCGACCAGCGCGTCATCATCCCCGCGGCCGAGCGCTGGCACGTCGACGCGAGCCGCCTGGTCGAGGTGCGCGTGCCGCCGACGCTGACGGGCGTGCTTCAGGCGCGGCTCGACGGGCTGACGCCGTGGGAGAAGCTGGTCTTGCAGCGCGCCTCGGTCGTCGGGCGCGAGTTCTGGGACGGCGCGCTCGAACAGTTCTCGCGCGCGGCCGTCCTGCGCGGCGCGGGCGCGGAGGGCGACACGGCCGCGGCGCTTGAGGCGCTCAGGCGTAAGGAGCTTATCTACCGGCGCGAGGCGTCGGCGCTGGCGGGCGCGCGCGAGTACATCTTCAAGCACGCGCTGCTGCGGAGCGTCGCCTACGAGGGGCTCCTGAAGCGCGAGCGCAAGCGTCTGCACGGGGAGGCCGCGGCGTGGCTCGTCAGGGAGGCGGGCGGGCGCGTCGAGGAGTACGCGGCCGTCATCGCGGAGCACCGCGAGGCGGCGCGCGACCACGCGGGCGCGGCCGAGTGGTACGGGCGCGCGGGTCGGCAGGCGCGCGCCTCTTACGCGCCCGAGGCCGCCATCGGCTTCTACCGCAAGGCGCTCGAACACCTCGCCGCCGCGGAGAAGGCCGCGCGCGGCGCGGGGGACGGCCGCGCGGGCGCGGAGGCCGGGGCCGAGGGCGCGGATGACGGCGGCGCTTTAGAATCCCTGCGCGCGCAGACGGTCGGCTGGTACGCGGGGCTCGGCGAAGTCCTGACGATGCAGGCGCGCTACGGCGAGGCCACGGAGGCTTACACGCGCATGCGCGACGCGGCCGAGGCGGCGGGCGACGCCGTGTCGCAGGCGCGCGCGTGGAACGGGCTGACGGCGGTGCGGGAGTATCACGGCGACAACCGCGCGGCGCTGGAGAGCGCGCGGCGCGCGGAGGAGCTGGCGCGGCGCGCGGGCG
>DASVSK010001186.1:0-5542 GCA_036388135.1 Pyrinomonadaceae bacterium
CCAGCCGCTCGTCGGCATCTTCGAGCAGGCCGCCTTCACCTCGCCGCCCTTCAGCCAGACCCTGAGCCTGTCGAGCAGCGGGGCCAACGTCATCACCTTCTCTAACCCGAGCGCCGGCGCGCCCCCGGGCACGCTCGCGCCGCGCACGCTCATCGCCGTCGCCAACGACTTCGAGGCCCCGACCATCCAGCAGTGGTCGCTCGGCCTCCAGCGCGAGCTGTTCCGCAACGGCGTCCTCGACGTGGCCTACGTCGGCACGAAGAGCGACAACCTGATCCGCCGCCGCAACATCAACTTCCAGCAGCCGGCCGACATCGTCGGGGTCGGCACGGCGCTCGCCGGCAGGCTCCGGCCCTTCCTCGGCTACGCCGCCATCACCTACATCGAGACGAGCGCCAAGTCGCGCTACCACGGCCTGCTCTCGTCCTTCACCTACCGCTTCGGCAACGGGTTCCAGCTCACGACGGCCTACACCTTCAGCAAGTCGCTGACCGACGCGACCAACGACCGCGACCCCGTCGATGACCCGCAGAACCCCTTCAACGTCCGCCCCGAGTACGCCGAGGCGCGCACCTCGCGCCCGCACATCTTCAGCGCCAGCTACGTCTACGAGATACCCTTCTTCAGCCGGAGCCCCGAGCGCTGGAAGCGGATGCTGCTCGGCGGCTTCCAGATTTCGGGCATCACCAACCTTGAGTCCGGGGCCCCCGTCCCGCGCGTCACCATCAGCGACACGCTCGGCGGGCAGCGCGGCCTCTACCCGAACGTCGTCGGCGACCCGAACGGCGGGCTCGCCGGCAGCATCAACCCGCAGACGGGGCTGCCCTACGTCTTCGACCCGACGGCCTTCGGCGTGCCGGCCAACGGCACCTACGGCAACGCCGGGCGCTCCTTCGCGCGGCTCCCGGGCCGCAACCAGACCAACCTCTCGCTCGTCAAGAACCTGTACTTCAACACCGAGCGCAACTTCTACCTGCAACTGCGCGCCGAAGCCTTCAACGTCTTCAACCACACGCAGTTCAACAGCACCGGCTTCGGCGGCGTCGCCGGCTCCGCCGGGACGCAGTTGTCCGTGACGGCCAACCCGAACGACCTGAACTCCTACGGCAGTTTCGGGCTCCCGACCGGCACGCGCCCTCCGCGCGAGTTCCAGTTCGCCGCGAAGCTCTACTTCTAGGCTCGACCCTTTCGAGGCTCGATAAGTATGCCCGCGGCCCCCGAGTGGGCCGCGGGCATACTCGCTTTCAGGATAAGGACAAACGGGGGAGGCTATGGCCGAGCGGAAAAACGGAACGGGGCCGCTGCTGCTCGTCGGCGCGCGGCTCGTCCTGCCCGACGCGGTGGCGGAGGGGGAATCGCTGCTGCTCGTCGGCGGGCGCGTCGCGCGCGTCGGCGCGGGCGGGGGCGAGGCCGAAGGCGCGCGCGTCTTAGACCTCCGGGGGCTGACCCTCTACCCCGGCTTCGTCGACGTACACATCCACGGCGCGGTCGGCGTGGACGCGCTTGAGGCTTCGGCCGAAGACCTCGGCCGCGTCGCGCTCTACCTCGCGCGCGAGGGCGTCACCGCGTGGCTCCCCACGCTCGTCCCCGCGCCGGTCGAAGACTACCGCCGCGCGGTCGGAGCGGTGGAAGAGCTCATGCGCGTTCAGGACGCGACGACGCCCGCCGCGCGCGCTCTCGGCGTCCACTACGAGGGCCCGTTCGTCAACGAGCGTCAGTGCGGCGCGCTGCGGACGGCCTACTTCCGCGACTTCGCCGAGGGGACTGAGCTGGACGACCTGCCGACGCTGGCGTCCGAGGGCGCGGCGCACATGATTACGCTCGCGCCGGAGGTCGAGGGCGGCGTCCGGCTGGTCGGCGAGCTTGTGCGCCGCGGCTGGGTCGTCTCGGTCGGCCACACGCGCGCCGGCGTCGAGACGCTTGAGGGCGCGCTCGCGGCCGGCGCGCGCCACATGACGCACTTCCTCAACGCCATGCCGCCGCTCCACCACCGCGAGCCCGGCCCCGTCGGCTGGGGGCTGCTGCAAGACGGCGTGACCGTCGACCTCATCGCCGACGGGGTACACAGCGACCCGCTCATGCTCCGCCTCGTCCTGCGCTGCAAGACGGCCTTGGGCGTCTCGCTCATCAGCGACGCGGTCGCGCCGGCGGGCCTGGGCGACGGCGAGTACCGCGTCTGGGGCGAGACCATCACGGTCGAAGGCGGGCGCACGCGGAACGGGCGCGGCAGCATCGCCGGCTCGGTCATCTCGATGCTCGACGCCGTGCGGGCGGCGCGCGCGCTCGGCCTCGCCGAGACGGACGTGGCGCGCGTCGCCTCGCTCAACCCGGCGCGGCTCCTGCGGCTGGACTCGGAGTTGGGCTCGATAGAGGAAGGGAAGCGCGCAGACCTCACCGCGCTCGACGCCGACGGCCGCGCGCGCCTCACCGTCATCGGCGGCCGCGTCGCACACGACAGCAGGCAATAGAGTAGACAGTAGACAGTAGACAGTAGTCAGTAGTCAGTAGGGAAAACAGAGGCGGCGCGTCACGGTTATTAAACCGGGCGCGCCGCATGTCTTTCTACTGACTACTGACTACTGACTACTGTCTACTGCTTAACTTCCGTCGCGCTGTTGGTCGGCGTAGAGCCCGGCGCGGCGGTACGACTCGTCGAGCAATTCGACCGGGTGGACGACGCGCAGGGTCAGGCCGGCGAGCCGCGCGCCCGCGCCGAGCTGCATGTGGCAGCCCGGATTTCCCGTCGCCAGGACTTCAGCGCCCGTCTCGCGCACGCGCGCGAGCTTCTCGGCGAGCACGCGCGAGGAGAGTTCCGTCTCAAGGAGGTTGTAGACGCCCGCGCCGCCGCAGCAGACGTCCGCGCCTTCGAGCGGCACGAGCCTCACGCCGCCCGCCGCGCCGAGCACGCGCAGCGGCTCCGTCCGCGCCTTCTGCCCGTGGAGCAGGTGGCAGGAGGCGTCGTACGTCACGGCCGCGTCGTCGGGCGGCGCGGGCGCGCGCCTCATCCCGGTGGCCGCGAGCTGCTGGCTCACGTCGCGGACGCGGGCGCTGAAGTCGCGGGCGCGCCCGGCGTATTCGGCGTCGCCCGCGAGCAGGTGTGCGTAAGAGGCGAGCATCGCGCCGCACCCGCCGGCGTTGGTCACGACCGCCGACGCATTCCCGCCCGCCCCGAACGCATCGACGTTACGGCGCGCGAGCCGCCGCGCGCCTTCGAGGTCGCCCGCGTGCGCGTGCAGCGCCCCGCAGCAGACCTGCCCGCGTGGCGCACTCACGCCGCACCCGTTGGCCGCGAGCACGCGCGCCGTCGCACGGTTGACGCGCGCGAACAGCCCCTCCGTCACGCAGCCCTCGAACAGCAGCGCCGACGAGTTCTCGGCACGTGCGCCTTCGTCCCGCGCGCCCTCCGCGTCCGCGCCGCCCTCCGCCGGCTTCAAGCCGTCATGGGTCGCACCCGCGTCACGCGTCGTCGTCCCGCCCCCGCCCGGCCGCGCCGGACGCGAGCTGTGGAGCAGCGCGAGCGCCAGCTCGACCCGCGCGGGAAGCAGCCCGGTCAACTTCGACGCGAGCAGCAGGTGCGGCAGCCGCGAGTCGCGCAGCAGCCGCGCGAGCGTGAAGGCGAGGCGCAGCCGCGCGGGGCGCGACCACACGTGGCGCAGCGCGAGCCGCACCGCGCGCGACGTCCAGCCGACCCTGCGCCCGCCCGCGGCGATGTCGTCGCGCGCGGCTTCGAGCAGTTGGCCGTACTCGACGCCGGCCGGGCACGCGCTCTCGCACGCGCGGCAGCCGAGGCAGCGGTCGATGTGGCGCGTGAAGGAGCGCGAGTCGAGCGCGAGCCGCCCCTCCTCGACCGCGCGCATCAGGTAGATGCGGCCGCGCGGGCTGTCGTTCTCGTCGCCCGTGTGGACGTAGGTCGGGCACGCCTCAAGGCACAGGCCGCAGTGGACGCACGCGAGCAGCTTCGCCTCCTCCGCCGCGAGCGCGCCCGCCGTTTGTGTCGAGTGTTCGGCCATGAAGACAGTCTTCTTAGTCCCGGCTTTGCAAAATAAACCCGCAGCGGCCGGGCGAGAAAGTGTTGGACGGGTCGAGCTGCTCTTTGACGCGCGCCATCAGCAGCGCGGCCGATTCGGTCAGACCCCAAGCGTCGAACCCGTCCCGAAACTTTGGGCCGCAACGCTCGACGACGAGCGAGCCGCCCGCCTCGCTCGCCGCCGCGCGCATCTCGCCGAGGAAGCGCGCCGCGCGGAGATTGTCACCCTCCGTCGTCTGCGACCCGGGCGGCGTCCCCCCGTAGACGCGCAGGCGGCCGTCGCCCGCGCCCGCGTGCCAGTTCAAGTGCGAAGCGCACTCGTCGACCTTCGGGAGTCGAGCCAGCAGCGCGCCGAGCGCGGCGGGCGGGACGCTCGCGCGCCAGACCAACCCGTGCGCCGCTCCGCCCGCCGACGTCCGCCCGGCGACACTGGCCCAGACGCCGTCGTCCTCCGCGGCGCTCGACACGTCCGCGCCCTTCGCGCGCTCGGCCACCAGCTCGGCGGCGCGCGCGAGCTGATACTCGACCGCGCCCTCAGTCCCAGCGAAACGCGCGACCATGTAGTGGCTCGCTTCGGCCGACTCGGCCGACGAGTCCCGCGTCAGGCCGACCGCCGCCCCCATCCCGTGTGAAAGAAGCTCCACCGCGACGGGGAGAAGCTGTGAGGTGACGAGCGAGCGCGCCGCGTCGACGAGTTCCCCGAGGTCGTTCGAGCGCGCGACGAGCGTGGCCTCGCGCCGCGGGCGCGGGCGCAGGCGGAAGGTGATTTCGAGAATCACGCCGAGCGTGCCGTGGCTGCCCGTGAAGAGCTTGCAGAGGTCGTAGCCGGCGACGTTCTTGACGACGCGGCCGCCCGCGCGTATGACCCGCCCGCCCGCGAGCGCCACCTTCATGCCGAGCACGTGCGAGCGCGGCGCGCCGTAACCCGGAGACTGCGCCCCGGCCGCGCCCGTCGCCACCACGCCGCCGAGCGTCGCGCCCCCCGCGCCCGGCGGGTCGAGCGGGAGCCACTGGCCCGCGCGCCCGACCTCGCGGTTAAAGTCCGCCAGCGTCATCCCCGCCTCGGCGGTCGCCACGAGGTCGGCGGGCTCGTGCTCGACGAGGCGGGCCAGCCGCGTCGTCTTCAGCGCCAAAGTGTGACCGGCCTGCGCGCCCGCGCCCACGTCGCTCTGCGCTCCCACGCCGGTGGGTATCACGTTCCACCGCTCGCGCTCCGCGATGCGCAAGACCTCGCAGACCTCCTCGGCCGACCCCGGCTCGACGACGGGCGAGCAGCCGTCGCCGACGTCCGACTGCCCGACGTGCTCCCACCCGACGACGGCCGCGAACCCGTCCGGCTGTCGTTCGGGTTGCACCGACGTCCTGTGAACGTTCGAGGTCGCCGTTGAATCCGAGCCCGAGAGCGCCGCCGTCGAGACGTCGCCCGCGGTTGCCGTCTCGAACGCACCCGGGCTCAAAGGCGTCGCCGCCTCGGCACGACGCCTTCCGTCTTCCGCCTTCCGGCCTTCGTCTTTG
>DASVSK010001187.1:0-10340 GCA_036388135.1 Pyrinomonadaceae bacterium
CCCCTTCCGCTTTTCGTTCCGACGCCCTCCCCCGCGGCCGGGCTCCCCGCCGACGGGCTAGTCGCGCCACATGTTCTCGAAGCGCGTGAACTCCTTGAGGAACGCGAGGTTCACCGTGCCGGTCGGGCCGTTGCGCTGCTTGGCGATGATGAGTTCGGCGGTGCCGGTGTTCTCCTCGGTGCGGTTGTACTGCTCCTCGCGGTAGATGAAGGCGACGAGGTCTGCGTCCTGCTCGATGGAGCCCGATTCGCGGAGGTCGGAGAGCTGCGGGCGGTGGTCGCTGCGCGCCTCGGGCGCGCGCGAGAGCTGCGAGAGCGCGACCAGCGGCACGTTCAGCTCCTTCGCCAGCCCCTTCAGCTCGCGCGAAATCTGCGACACCTCCTGCTGGCGCGACTCCGAACGGCGCGACGAGCCCGACATCAGTTGCAGGTAGTCCACCACGATGAGGTCTAACTTCTTCTGCTCGGCCGCCAGCCTCCGCGCCTTCGCGCGCATCTCCAGCACCGAGATGCCCGGCGTGTCGTCGATAAAAATCTTCGCCTCGGCGAGCGTCCCCAGCGCCCCCGCGAGCCGCGCCCACTCGTCGCGCGACAGGTACCCGCTGCGGAAGCGGTGCGCGTCCACGCGCCCCTCCGAGCAGAGCATGCGCATGACGAGCGACTCCTTCGACATCTCCAGCGAGAAGACGCCCACGACCGCGCCGGCGTGAATCGCCGCGTTCTGCGCCAGCGTCAGGCAGAGGCTCGTCTTGCCCATCGAGGGCCTGGCGGCGACGATGACGAGGTCGGAGGGCTGGAGCCCGGAGGTCATCGTGTCCAGCTCGGTGAAGCCGGTGGTGAGACCCGTCAGCATCGCGGAGCGGCCGGCCATCTCCTGCACCTTTTCGAGGAGCTGGTCGGCGACCGGCTTGATGTGCGAGAAGCCCTGGCGCGTGCGCTCGTCGGCGAGCGCGAAGATCATCTGCTCGGCGTGGTCGAGGATGAGCGTGGCCTCGTCCTCGCCCTCCAAAGCCTCGCTCGTAATCTTATTGGCGACGCGGACGAGCTGGCGCATCAGCGAGTGGTCTTTGACCACCTTGGCGTAGGCCGCGACGTTGGTGAAGTGCGGCAGCCCGTAGGTCAGCTCAGAGATGAAGGCGATGCCGCCCGTCTGCTCCAGCGCGCCCTCGCGGCGCAGCTCCTCGCCGAGGAGGATGGGGTTTATCTCGCCGCCGCGCTCGGAGAGCCCTATCATCGCGCGGAAGACGAACTGGTGCGCGCGGACGTAGAAGTCCTCCGGGCGCAGAAGCTCGATGGCCTGGTTGACGAGCGCGTTGTCGAGGACGACGGCCCCGAGGATGGCGCGCTCCGCCTCCGCGCTGTGCGGCAGCGGGCGCTCCAACATCTGTTCGCGTGTCGGGTCGGCTATGAACTGTGCCATCGGGAGTTGGCCTGTGGAAAACTGACGTGGTGTAGATAGGGAAACGGCGCTTCCCCGCCTCGGCCCGCGGCGCACTCGCGCGGGAGCGCGGAGGGGTCGCGCCGCCGGTCTTTATACTACAAGCCGCGGGGCGCGACAACAATCATGTTGACCCGCCCCGCCATTTTAACGCCGGGGCGTGAACGCCGAACGGCGGGCCGAAAGACGCGATGCCTTCGGCCCGCCGTTCGGCGTTCACACTCCGGCGTCCGAGTTACGCCTGCGTGGGGTCGGCCGGGTCCTCGTTCGGGCCGTCGCCCGGCGCGGGGGCCGCCGCGTCTGGGCGCGCCTCCCCGACGTCGGAGGCCGTGTTGGCGGCCGCCCCGGCGGTCTGCGCGCCGCCCTCGCCGGTGACGACGACGGGGATGTCGACCGTCACCTCGCGGTGGAGCCGCACGCTGACCGTGAACTCGCCCGTCTCCTTGATCGGCTCGGGCAGGTGGACGCGGCGGCGGTCTATCTCGTAGCCCTTCTCCTTGAGCGCGTCGGCGACGTGCATCGCCGTCACCGAGCCGTAGAGCAGGCCGTGCTCGCCGACCTTGCGCTCGAAGTTGAGGCGCAAGCCCCCCATCTGCGCCGACTGCGCCTCGGCCCCCGCGCGCTCCTTCGCCTCCTTCTTGAGGAGCGCGCCGCGCTCGGCCTCGATCTGCTTGACGTTGCCGGGCGTCGCCTTGACCGCGAGCTTGCGCGGCAGCAGGTAGTTGCGGGCGTAGCCCGCCTTCACTTTGACGATCTCGCCGCGCGCGCCGAGGTTGTCCACGTCTTCTCGCAAGAGTACGTTCGTCGTTGCCATCTTCTTTCGTGAACCTCCTTCTAGTCCGCGGTGTACGGGAGCAGCGCGATGTTGCGCGCGCGCTTGATGGCCTCGGTCAGCATGCGCTGGTGCGCGGTGCAGACGCCCGAGATGCGGCGCGGCAGAATCTTCCCGCGCTCGGGGATGAAGTTCTGCAGGAGCCGCACGTCCTTGTAGTCGATGAGGTCGACCTTGTCGACGCAGAAGCGGCAGACCTTGCGGCGGCGCATCCGCCCGCGCCCGCCGCCGCGGCCGCCCTGCGGCCGCCTCTCCGGCGCTCCGCCGTCGTCGTCGTTGTCGAAGTCGCGGTCGCCTCTCTCCATGTTTCTAGACATATCTCTCTTCTCTTTCTCTATCTACGCGGGGCCGCGCGCGACTCGCCTCTCTCGCGGAGAGGGCGCGCGCCGCACGCCCGCCAGCCTCGTGCCGAAGGGGTACGCTATCGCGCCCCTTACTCGTCGCCGCCGCCCCGCGTGGCCTGGCCGCCGCCGGAGGCCGACGCGGACATCGGGCGCTTGGAGGCCTTGCGGGCGCGGCGCGCCCTGAGCTTCTCGGCGCGCTGGCGCTCCTCGTCGACGCGCACCGTCAGGTAGCGCAACACCTGGTCGCTGACGCGCATGCGGCGCTCCAGCTCGGCGATCTCGCCCCCCGTGCCCTCGATCTCGAAGAGCACGTAGACGCCCTCGTTGCTGTGTCCGATGCGGTAGGCGAGCTGGCGGCGGCCCAGCACCTCAGACCTGGTGACCGTGCCGCCCTGGTCGGTGATGATCGTGCGGAGGTTCTCCGTCAGGCGGGTGACCTCGTCTTCCTGCGTGCCGGGGTCGACGATGAAGACGACCTCGTAAACTCTCTTCTCTGCCAAAACCATCCTCCTTTTGGATGTCTAGCCTCAACCAAGTCGGTTGAAGCAAGGAAGAAAAGCAATGACGGGTGACGAGCAGCGGACAAGCTCTTTAACCTGTCACCCGTCACCCGTCACTTGTCACTGCCGTTGTACAGTGACATTGCCTTGTCAATGCCGTCGCGTATGACGGAGCGGAGCGCTTCCGCGCCCCGCTCCAGAATCTTCTCGACCTCGTCGCGGTGCCCGCGCGGGAAGCGTTCGAGGACGAAGCCGGCGGTGTCCGAGACCGGGTGCTCCGGCTTGATCCCGACGCGCAGGCGCGGGAACTCGTCCGTGCCCAGCGCCGAGATGATGTTCTTCAAGCCCTTCTGGCCGCCGCTGGAACCGCCGCGCCGCAGGCGGATGGAGCCGAAGGGGAGCGCGATGTCATCGCTGACGACGAGCAGGCCGTCGGCCGGCTTCAGCCCCGCGCGCTTGC
Source organism: Pyrinomonadaceae bacterium (assembly GCA_036388135.1). GTDB lineage: Bacteria > Acidobacteriota > Blastocatellia > Pyrinomonadales > Pyrinomonadaceae > QHXN01. The sequence goes on from DASVSK010001187.1 coordinate 3,574, forward strand.
GCAGGAGGCACGCCACCGACTCGCCGCTCAGGTTCATGTAGGTCTGCGGCTTGACCAGCTCGACCACTCGCCCTTCCAGCTCGGCGCGCCCGACGAGCGCCCTGCACTCGGCGCGCTTGACCGGCGCGTTCGACTGGCGCGCGACGAGGTCGACGAGCATGAAGCCCAGGTTGTGGCGCGTCCACTCGTACTGCTCGCCCGGGTTGCCGAGGCCGACGATGAGCATGACGTGATTTTAGATTTTAGATTTCTGATTTTTGATTTGTGAACGTCGGCGGCTCCTAAATCGCAAATCAAAAATCCAAAATCAAAAACCCCTCTACTCCTCGTCTTCCTTCTTGCCCTTGCCGATGACCTCGGGCTCGGCGGCGTCATCCGCGGGCGCGACGTCCTCGACCGGCTCCTCGCGGACGACGGCGACGGTGGCGACGGCCGTCTCGGGCTCGGTCAAAATCGTGATGCCCTCGTCGACCCGGACGTCGGAGACGTGCAGCACCTCGTGTGCGCCGAGGTTAGACACGTCGACCGTGATGAAGTCGGGGATGATGCTCGGGCGGCAGCGAATCTCGACCTCGCGCAGGAGCTGTTCGAGGACGCCCTCGCCCTCGCGGACGCCCGCGGGCTCGCCTTCGAGTTCGAGCCGGACGGAGACCTCGATCTCCTGCCCGCGCACGAGGCGGCGCAGGTCGGCGTGGACGAGGCGGCTCCTGACGGGGTCTATCTGCCGGTCGAGGAACATCACCTCGGTCGGGCCGACGCCGTCGACTTCGAGCGTGAAGATGGCGTTGTGCCCCGCCCCCGAGCGCAGGATGGCGGCCAGCTCGGCGAGCGGCGCGGCGGCCGACATCGGCTCGCCCCCGCCGCCGTAGATGGTGAGCGGCACCAGCCCCCGCGCGCGCAGTCGGCGCGAGTCGTTCTTGCCGCGTCCAGCGCGCAACTCCGCGCGCACCGTTATCTCTTGTCTCTCAGCCATGATTACTCCAGTAGCCTTCAGCACTCAGCGGCCAGCCTTCAGCCAACCTTCTCAACCCTGTCCCGCCTCGGAACACAGCCGGCGCGGAGGACAAAGCCGAGCGCTGAATGCTGACCGCTGACAGCCCTTAAGTTTTCGCCCCCCGCCTCACACGAAGAGCGAGGAGACGCTCGTCTCCTCGTGGATCGACTTAATCGCTTTCGCCAGAAGCGGCGCGATGCTCAGAACGCTGATCTTCTTCTCGCGGCACGCCGAGGCGCGCAGCGGGATGGTGTTCGTCGTCACGACGCGCTCGATCTCGGACTCGCCCAAAAGCTCGCACGCGCGCCCCGAGAGCACCGGGTGCGTGAAGCACGCCTGGACGCGCTCGGCCCCGGCCTCGCGCAGCGCCGCCCCGACCTTCGTCAGCGAGCCGCCCGTGTCGCACATGTCGTCGACGATGAGGCAGCTCCGGCCCCTGACGTCGCCGACGACGTTCATCACCTCGGCCACGTTCGCCTTCTCCCGCCGCTTGTCGCAGAGCGCGAGCGTGGCGGGGCTCCCGTCCTCCGACGTCAGGCGCTTGGCGTAGGCGCGAGCGCGCTCCGCCCCGCCCGTGTCGGGCGCGACCACCGTCAGGTTCGGGAGCTTGTAATCCTGGTAGTGGCCGATGAAGGCCGGCGCGGCGAAGAGGTGGTCGACCGGGATGTCAAAGAACCCTTGAATCTGCGCCGCGTGTAAGTCCATCGTCAGGACGCGGTCGGCCCCGGCCGTGTTGATCAGGTTCGCCACCAGCTTCGCCGCGATGGAGACGCGCGGGCGATCCTTCTTGTCCGAGCGCGCGTAGCCGAAGTAGGGGATGACCGCCGTCACGCGCTCCGCCGACGAGCGGCGGAAGGCGTCGAGCATGACGAGCAGCTCCATCAGGTGCGCGTCCGTCGGCGGGCACGTCGGCTGCACGATGAAGACGTCCGCGCCGCGCACGTTCTCGGTGATCTGGAAGTTGAACTCGCCGTCCGAGAACCTGTCGGTCGTCGCCAGCCCCGGGTCGCAGCTCAGGTAGTTGCAAATCTCCTGAGTCAACGCCCGGTTCGCGTTCCCTGAGAAGACTTTGATGCCGCCCGTGGTGCCCATGAGTCAGATGTCAGATGTCAGATGTCGGACGCCGGTTTCAGACTTAACTGACACCAGGCACCCGGCATCTGACATCTAGCTTTTAAGCTGGGGAGGTAGGACTCGAACCTACGAATGCCGGTTCCAAAGACCGGTGCCTTACCACTTGGCGACTCCCCAATCCCGGTTTCAGGCCCCCCGGCCGGGTCGGAGAACCGCCGCGCAGCGCCCGAGCGCCGCGAGGTACTCGCCGCGCGAGAGCGTGGCGCACGCGAAGACCTTCCAGACGCCCTCGGCCTCGCTCAGCGCGCCGCACGCGCGCGCCGCTTCCGCCTCGCTGTCAAAGACTCCGAAGACGCTTGAGCCGCTGCCCGAGAGCATCACCCGCCCCGCGCCGGCCCCCTTTAACGCTTCGCGCGCGCAACCGACCTCGGGGTAAAGCCGCACCACGACGGCCTCGAAATCGTTCGACGTCACATCACAGAGAGAATCGGAAAAATCGGCCTCCGTGCGCGAAACAGAAAGGTTAGCCGCCGTGTCTTCCTTTGTCAAGGCGTGAACGCCGAGCGCTTTGTAGGCTTCGGCGGTCGAGACTCTGACGCCCGGCGTGACCACGCAGAGGTGCCTTTTCGGCGCGTCCGCGAGCGGCCGGATGTCCGCGCCCGTGCCCGTCCCGAGCGCCGTCCCGCCGCTCAGAAAGAAGGGCACGTCGGCTCCGAGCCTCGCCCCGGTCTCGGCCAACTCACGCGCGTCGGTCTCGATTCCCCAGAGGGTCGCGAGCGCAATCAGTGTGACGGCGGCGTCGGACGAGCCCCCGCCGAGCCCGCCCCCCGCGGGTATCACCTTCCCCAGCCCGACGCGCGCGCCCGTCGCCACGCCGAAGCGTTCGCGGAGCGCGGACGCCGCGCGCATCACGAGGTTCGTCTCGTCGGTCGGGATTTCAGGGTCGGGGCAGGCCAGTTCGAGGCGGCCGCCGGGCGTCGTCTCGAAAGTCAGGGTGTCGTGGAGTGTGACCGTCTGGAAGACCGTGCTGATCTCGTGGTAGCCGTCGGGGCGGCGACCCAGCACGCGCAGGCCGAGGTTGATCTTGGCGTAGGCCGGGAGCGTGAGCTTTTCCGCTGACACAAAGAGCGGCTGGCGCCTCCTGTTTAGAAAGCGCCAGCCGCCCGAAGTCCCGCGGCGATTTGGGTGGCGGCGCTAACGCTTCATGAAAACCTGCGTGAAGTAGTACGTGCCGTCCGACGCGCGCGCGATGCCGACGGCCGCGTGCGTGTAATCGCCGTTCATGGCGTTCTCGCGGTGCTTCTGCGAGACCATCCAGCGCTCGACGGCGAACGCCGAAGGGTCCGGGTAGCCCTGATTATACGCGATATTCTCGCCGAGCGTCCTCCAGCCGTGGAGCCCTAGCGCCTCCGCGCGCGCCTTCACGTCGAGCCCTTCGCGGTCGACGTGGTTGAGGTAGCCGCCCCGCGCCATGTTCTGCGAGTGGTAGCGCGCCAGGCGGGTCAGCCCGCCATCCCAGGCGAGAGGGCGCAAGCCCCTGCGCTGCCGCTCAGAGTTGACCAGGTCGAACGCGCGCCGCTCCTCGCCCGTGGTCGAGGCCGCCGGGGCCGAGACGTACGAGGTGACGGCCGCCGCGGCCGGAACCGAAACGCGCGCGACCTGTCGCTCCCTGACGCGCACGGGGACTTCGGAGTAGGTAGTCCCGATGAGCCGCGCCACCGGGCGCTCGCCGCCCTTCGGCGTGCCCTTGCCGCCGTTAGCAAATGCCGCGGTGGCCGTTAAGTTCAATAAAGACAGGAGAATTAACGCCTGCGACGCCCTTTTGAGAGGCGCACTGCGGGGGAACCGCGCTGCAACCATTAGGGGAACTCCTTGAAATTAAAAACCCCAGAGCCGGAGGATGCCTTCGAGTTGACCTGACTGGGCAAGTGGCCAACCTGTTGGCAATAGTAAAACATCGTTTGGCTGTAGTCAATCCTTAAAGTTTCGTAACAGAATTGACACACGCCGGGCGCTCGACAACCTATCAAAGAATCAACACTTACCAGGATTAAGACGGAATTTCGCGACTCAAAGGAGAGAAACGAGCTTCACCAGTCTGAGGGTGCGACCGGCCGAAGGCGGGCACACTTTAGCCTTTATGGGCGAGACAATCAACCGTTCATTTAGTCTGGACGTTTAACTTGGCTCTGATTCGTGCCGTGTCGGCCGCCTCCGCCGCAAGGGAGAGGGCTCTGCGCCAAGAGGCTTGCGCCTTTTCCTGCTGGCCGAGCTTTTTGAAAAGGTCGCCCAGGTGCTCTTGAATCGCGGCCGAAGTTGGGTTGCGGCGCGCAGCGTCACTTAGATAGCGCTCGGCCTCTTTCAGTTTGCCGAGCTTAAAATAAACCCAGCCGAGGCTGTCGAGGAACGAAGGGTTCTCCGGGTCGGCGCGCACGGCGCGCTCGATCATCCCGAGCGCCTCGTCGAGTTTCTGGCCCTGCTCGGTGAGGAAGTAGCCCAGGTTGTTGAGCGCCGTGGGGTTGTCGGCGTCCTTGGCGAGCACTTCGCGGAGCGTGGCCTCGGCGCCCCTAGTGTCGCCCGCGCGCTCCTGCGCGGAGGAGAGCATGATGAGGGCGTTGGTGCTCTGGCCGGGCTCTGTGGCCGAGGCGAGTGAGAGCGCCTTGCGCGCGGCCTCGATAGCCTCGGTGCCGCGCCCCGCGCTGATTAGCATGCTGGACATAAACAGGTACTCTTCAAAGTCGGCCGGGGTGCCCTTCAGACGCGGGCGGAGCAGGGCGAGCGCCTCCTCAGCGCGCCCCATCTCGGCCAGCGTCGAAGCCTCCTGGCGGAGCAGACGCAGCTCCTCCGGGAACCGCTGCCGCGCGGCGCGCACGCCTTCCAGCGCCTCGGCACGCTTGCCGTGCGAGCGCAGGAACTCGACCTTCTGGACGTCGGGAGTCGGGTCTGTGTCGGGGAGCAGAGCGCGCATGCGCTCGAAGGCTGCCAGTGCCTCCTGCGTCTGCCCGGCCTGCTGGCGCAGCCCCGCGATTTCGAGGAGGACGGAGACGGCGAAGCGGCGGTCGCGGTCGTTGGCGAGCGGCGTGTCCTTGATGTTGCGCGACTTGAGGAGGTCTTCGTAGACCGAGACGGCGTCCCCGAAGCGCGACGCCTCCTCGTAAACGTTCGCGAGTTGCAGGAGGAGCTGGAGGCGTTCGGCGTCGTCGCCGGGCTTGACGGCAGCGATTGAGGCGCGGAGGGTCTTGACGGCCTCTTCGACGCCGCCCGAGCGCGCCTGCGCGCGAGCGAGCGTCTGCGCGGCCCCGGCGTTACCGGGGTTCTGCGCGACGATGCGGCGCAGCTCTTCGATGACGCCCTGGTCGGCGGACCCGCCGGCCTCGAACGCTTCGCCGAGGAGCTGTAGGTAGCGCGGGTTGCCGGGCTCGATGGCGATGGCCTGGCGGATGGCCGCGACGGCCTCGGCCGTCTGCCCCGCGCCGAGCAGGACTTCGCCGAGCCGCGCGTTGGCCGCGTCGGGGCTCAACTCCCTGCCCTGCGTGACGACCTGATAAAAACGCCCGTCCGTCGAGGCGGGCAGCGTCGCCCACTTCCGCAGCGCCTCGACGGCCTCCTTCTCGCGGCTGGTGGCGACGTAGAACTCCGCGAGCAGTGCCCACGCCTCGGCGTCGTTCGGGTGGACGCGAATCACCTCGCGCAGCGCGGCCACGGCCTTGTCGGCCGCCGCGCGGTCGAGGCTCCGCTCGGCGAGCTTGCTCTGGAGCGTGTAGACGCGCGAGAGCGTGCGGTGCGCGCCGTAGCTGTCGGGGTTGGCGCGCACGGCGGCGAGCCCTTCGGCCTCGGCCTGCTTCAGGTCGTTGAGAATGAGGTTGATTTCGGCGAGCGCGGCGCGCGCCTCGGAGAGCGACGGTTCGAGCTCGGCGGCGAGTTGGAATGCCGCCTGCGCCTTGCGCAGCGAGTCGAGCGTGAGCGAGCCCGAGCGTATGCCCTCGAAGTAGCGCTGCCCTTCGAGCAGCTTCGCGTAAGCACGCGCGCGTCGCTCGCGCGGCGAAGACTGCGCCTGCGTCTGTGACTGGGCGGGCGTGCCCGCCGTCTGCGCCGCGGGCGCGGCGGGACTCGGGGACGCGTCGCGCGCGGGCTGTGCCTGGGACGCCGAGGCGAGGGCGGAGAGCGCCGCGAGTGCGGAGGCCACGAAGGGCGCGCGAGGCCGCGGCGCGGGACGAGAAGAGAGCTTCAAACCGTTGTTCCTTTCGCGGCCCGCACCGGGTCGCCCTCCCCGCGCTCGGCCGCGCCGACGACGGCGCGCCACGCCGCGCGCCTCGGGTAGCAGTAGAGGAGCACGGCGACGGCGATGACGCCGAGGTAGAGCATGTCGGTTCCGGCCCCGGTCATCACGCTGATGACGAAGCCGAGCAGCGCGATCAGTCCGCCGATGAGCGCGACGATGACGGTCGTGTTGTGCAAAGTCGCGAGGAGCCCGGAAGTGCCGCGGAGCGCGCCGATGTCCTGGAGGCGCATGGCCGAGAACCGCGTGCGGCGGAAGACGATTGCCCCGACGCCGAGGAAGACGATCACGAAGCGCAGCGAGTTGGCCGCGGCCGGGTCGAAGCGGAGGGTTCCGGCGAGGACTCCCGCCAGCGCCAGCACGATCAGGAGCAGCGTGAAGAGCGCGACCGCCTGCACGACGCGCGCGGCCGCCGCGTGT
>DASVSK010001188.1:0-1650 GCA_036388135.1 Pyrinomonadaceae bacterium
GCCGGGATGGCGGTCGAGCTGCAAGGGGCGCGTCGCCAGTCGCCCGCCGAAGCCTCGGCCGCGCGACCCGCCGCCGCACAGCCGCCGCCGGCCCCCAGACCCGCCGCGCCGCCGCGTCAGGAAGAGCCGCGCCGCCAGGAAGAGCCGCGCCGCGAAGAGCCCGCGCCGCCGCAGGCCCCGCAGGCCGAGGCGCGGCCGTCCGTCTTCGGGTTCGAGCCGCAGCCCATCTCGGCCGAGGCGCGGCGCGAAGCGGAGCCCTCCTTCTCGCGCGAGCCGGAGCCACACTTCGCGGCCGAGCCGCAGCCCGAGTCTTCGTTCACGTCGCGGCCGGAGCCCGCGCCCTCCTTCCTGACCCAGCCCGAGCACGCCTCGCCGTTCGCGTCGCGGCCCGAGCCCCCCGTCTCGGCGCAGGCCGAGGCACCCGCCCTGTTCGGCGCGCGCCCGGAGGCGGCGCACACCGACTCCGTCTCCACGGGCGAGCTCTCGCCCCCGGCCGAGGCGCAGCCCGTCTCGCCGCTCGGGAGCGCGCGCCGCTACGGCTCGATGGACATGGACTTCCCCGTCGAGGTCGCGGAGGACGAGAAGCGCTTCCACAACGAGGCGCGCCGCTTCGCGCGGCTGCTCGTCTCCGAGATCAAGCTCTACAACGAGCAGAAGGTGCGCGAGGGGCGCGACGCCTCCGACCTCTACGAGCGGCTGCGCGAGGACATCGACCGCTCGCGCCAGATGTACGACAAGCGCGTGCGCCCCGAGGTGTCGAGCCGCTACGACTACTTCGACCACGAGCTTGTCAACATGCTCGCCGAGGGCGACCGCAGCAAGCTCGGCGTCGACTACCCCGGCGCGGCCGTCGGGGCCTGAGCGGGGCAGGAATAAGGCAAAAGTAAAAAGGCAAAAGGCGAAAGTGAGGACGCGCCGGCGCGCGCGGAACTTTGAATAAAAGTTCCCCTCTTCACTTTCGCCTTTTGCCTTTTTACTTTTGCCTTCCGAAGGCGGTTATAATCGCCACGCCCTCCCCGAAAACCCGCGCGCGCCGTTTTGTGAACCGCGCGCCCGCTCGACGTCATCAAACGAGGAAGTATGAGCCCGACCAACGACAAGTCGAAGGATCACCGCGCGACCTTCGCGCTCGCGCTCTGCGCGTCGCTGCTGCTGGCGTCGGCGCTGCCGCTGACGGTCGCGAGCTGCCGCACGCAGACCGCCGCGCGCTCCGACGAGACGGCCGCCTACCAGCGCCTGCGCCTGCTCACGCGCGGCGGGGCGCTGCCAGGCGAGCAGGCCGCGGCGCAGCTCGCCGCCGAATTCAAGGGCACGCGCACCGGCTCACTGGCGCAGCTCGTCCTCGCGCGCGTACGCGGCGAGGCGCGCGACCACGCGGGCGCGGCCGAGCTGCTGCGCTCGGTCGACTTCAAAGACGCGACGCGCGTGGGCGACTACGCGCTGTGGCTGCGCGGCGACGCGCTGGAGAAGGCGGGCCGCCGCGCCGAGGCGCGCGCCGCCTTCGAGGAGCTTGCGCGCGACTACCCCGACTCGCTGCGCGCGCGCGACGCCTCCGTGCGCGCCGCGCAACTGCTCACGCAGGACGGGCAGGCCGCGGGCGTCCCCGTCGCGGTCAAGCGCCTGGCCGACGCCGACGACGCCGACGCGCTG
>DASVSK010001189.1:0-3117 GCA_036388135.1 Pyrinomonadaceae bacterium
CGGCAACACCTCGCCCGACTGGGTCGTCCTCGACGACCACCACGTCCAACTGCGCGCCGAGTTCGGGCGCGCGCGCATGGGGCGCGTCTACACCGTCACCGCCACCTGCGCGGACGCCGCCGGAAACGCCGCCTCGCGCAAGGTGACGGTGAGCGTCCCGCGCGGCCGTTAGCGTCCCGCGTCCGTCGGGTGCGGGGCCGAAGGCATTAGCCGCAGAGACACGGAGACGCGGAGATTAAAAAGGGATTGTCTTAAACCCTCCTTAATCTCCGCGTCTCCGTGTCTCCGTGGCTAATCTTCTTTAAATCTCCGCGTCTCTGCGGCTAATCTTCCGAATTACTTCTTGCCGCGGCCGCGCGCCCTGTAATAAAGTCCTCACGCCTCAGGTCAATCAATCCAGCCGAAAAATCGCCGGAGGTCTCGATGCGTCTTCTTCGCCTGCGCCACCTCGCCACACTCCTTCTGCTCTGCGCGCTCGCCGCGGCGCAAGTCCCGCCGCCCGCCGGGGGGAGGGCCCTGACGGGCTTCACGGCCGAGGGCGCGGGCCGCCAGCGCGCGCTCGAAGCGCGTTTCGACTCGCTGCTGAAGAAGGAGAACCTGCGCGAGTGGATGAAGCGCCTGTCGGCGCGGCCGCACCACGTCGGCTCGCCGCACGGCCGCGACAACGCGGAGTTCATGGCCGGGCTCTTCCGCTCGTGGGGCTACGACGCGCAGGTCGAGACCTTCGACGTGCTGTTCCCGACGCCGAAGGTGCGCGTGCTTGAGCTGACCGCGCCCGAGCGCCACGCGGCGCGCCTCAGCGAGCCGGCGCTCGAAGAGGACGCCACCTCGGGTCAGGCGTCGGAGCAGCTACCCGTCTACAACGCCTACTCGATTGACGGCGACGTGACGGGGCAGGTCGTCTACGTCAACTACGGCGTGCCGCGCGACTACGAGGAGCTTGAGCGGCGCGGCGTGGACGTGAAGGGGAAGATAGTGCTGGCGCGCTACGGCGGCTCTTGGCGCGGTATCAAGCCGAAGGTGGCGGCCGAGCGCGGCGCGGTCGGGTGCCTCATCTACTCCGACCCGCGCGACGACGGCTACTTCCAGGGCGACGTCTACCCGAAGGGCCCCTGGCGCAACGAGTGGGGCGCGCAGCGCGGCTCGGTCGCCGACATGCCGGTCTTCCCCGGCGACCCCCTGACGCCCGGCGTCGGCTCGGTCAGGGGCGCGAAGCGGCTCGACCTCAAGGACGCGCCGACGCTGACGAAGATTCCCGTGATGCCCATCTCCTACGGCGACGCGCTGCCGCTGCTGCGTCACCTGGGCGGGCCGGTCGCGCCCGCCCCGTGGCGCGGCGCGCTCCCCCTCACGTACCACCTCGGCCCCGGCCCGGCCACGGTTCGCCTCAAGCTCGAATTCAACTGGGACACGAAGACCATCTACAACGTCGTCGCGCGGCTCAAGGGCGGCGAGCGCCCGGACGAGTGGGTCGTCCGCGGCAACCACCACGACGCGTGGGTCAACGGCGCGGACGACCCCGTGAGCGGCATGGTCGCGCTGCTGGAAGAGGCGCGCGCCGTCGGCGAGCTGGCGAAGGCGGGCTGGAGGCCGAAGCGCACCATCGTCTACTGCGCTTGGGACGCCGAGGAGCCGGGGCTCATCGGCTCGACCGAGTGGGCCGAGACGCACGCCGACGAGCTGCGCCGCAAGGCCGTCCTCTACCTCAACTCCGACTCGAACGGCCGCGGCTTCCTCGGCGCGGGCGGCTCGCACACGCTCGAAAAGTTCGTCAACGAGGTGGCGCGCGATGTGACCGACCCGCAGAAGAGAATCTCCGTCTGGGAGCGCGAGCGCGCGCAGAGGATTCTCGAAGGCGGCCCGGAAGAGCGCCGCGAGGCGCGCGAGAGGGAAGACCTGCGCATCTACGCGCTCGGGTCGGGCTCCGACTACACGCCGTTCCTGCAACACCTCGGCATCGCCTCGCTCAACATCGGCTTCGGCGGCGAGGACGGCGGCGGCTCCTACCACTCGGTCTACGACTCGTTCGACCACTACACGCGCTTCGGCGACCCCGGCTTCGACTACGGCGTCGCGCTCGCGCAGGTGGCGGGTCGCGTCACGCTCCGCTTCGCCAACGCCGACACGCTGCCGCTCACCTTCGTCAACCTCGCCGACACCGTCGCCCGCTACGTCAAAGAGGTGACGAAGCTCGCCGACGACACGCGCGACGAGATAGCCGAGAAGAACCGCCGCATCGAGGAGGGGACTTTCCGCGCCGTCTTCGACCCGACCGAGACCTACGTCATGCCGCGGCCCGAGTCGCCCGCGCCCGGCCTCGACTTCGCGCCGCTCCAATCCGCGCTCGCGCGCCTACAGGAGAGCGCGAAGGGCTACCACGCGGCCTTCGACTCGGCGGCCGCGCGCGAGCGCCTGCGCTCGGCGGAGACGCGTGCGCGGCTCGACGGGATTCTGATGGGGGTCGAGCGCGCGATGACGCGCGAGGCCGGGCTGCCGCGCCGCCCCTGGTTCAAGCACCAGATTTACGCGCCCGGCTTCTACACCGGCTACGGCGTCAAGACGCTGCCCGGCGTGCGCGAGGCCGTCGAACAGCACGACTGGAAGGAGGCCGCCGAGCAGGTCGCGCTCGCCGCCGCCACCCTCCGAGGGGTCGCCTCCGAAATCGACCGCGCGACCGCGCTGCTGCAAGGCGGCAGGTAAGGCGTGTAAGGGAAGCACTTCAAAAGGACGCGGGCGTCGCAGCCCGCCCGAGCGCCGGAGGGCGCGAACGAGAGGGCCGCCACCCTCAGACTCGGGGTGAGCGAATCTCTACGTCCGCGCCCTTCGGCGTTCAAGATGAACACGGGCCCAGTCAAACCTGACTTCAGCGCGTACCCGCTGGCCGCGCTCGCGGCCGCCTTCGCCGCGGGCGTGCTGTTCGCGCGCCTCGCCGGCGCTCCCCCTCCGGCCTGCGTCACGCTCGCCGCGCTCGCCACGCTCTCGGCAATCTTCGCGACGTGGAGGAAGTCGGACGCGGCCGCCGCGTTCTTCGTCGTGCTGGCCTTCGCCTGCGCGGGGGCCTCCCTGTCGTCGCTTGAGGCGCGGGCTTCGCGCGCGGGGGCGCGGCTGCGCGGGCTC